>CAIKHZ010000199.1 GCA_903827375.1 Akkermansiaceae bacterium | reverse complement strand
CGGCTAGGCTGCCTTGGGAAATGGTTTATCTCTATCTCATCGGTAACCGCTGCCGCAATGCTCTCTTCAATGTCGAATTAATTATGGCTGTGTCCCTTAAGGAGGCAGGCGCGATACAGCAATGGTCGATACTCCCCAGGTTCAAACCTGGCATCCTGCGCAAGGTGATCCAAAAATGACTTCGACACATTGCCGCTGGATTGATGTTCGAGGAAGCCCGCGTTGAAGTTCGCCTCCGGGTGAAGATGATCGCAGCTCAGTGCTTGATCCAAAAGCCGGCACGCTTCCGATTGGTCGCCCAGGTCCAACCGGGACACGGCACGGTTGTTGAGGGAGTCAGCGGAGACCAACTCAAGATCCGGCCTCTGAGCGGGACATGGCTCTCCGAGGATCTCCTTATGAATTGCGCACACCCGTTCCGCAATCTGCTCGAAATCCGAAATCCGCTCGTCCGGAGAAAACCGGAAACATTCCCCCAGTAGTTCTGCAAATGCTCCTGGCATGGCTGGAATCCTGTAGGCTTTGCCGCCTTCATCGAGGAACTGGCGTAAAGCGGCACCGCAGACGGCACCATTTTCCCATCCCACTCCCCCAGCGAACACGGCCAGCATCGAAGCTGCCCAACTCCAGACGTCGGCGGCTTGAGTCAGCGGGTGTCCTTTGAGTTGCTCGGGCGAGGCGAATGCAACGGTGAGTCCAGCCGCCTTCGCTTCAGGCATGGACGGACGGAATGCCACGGCTAAACCAAAATCAGCGATCTTGGCCGTCCCATATTCGGTCAAAAGCATGTTCCCTGGCTTGATGTCGCAGTGAAGCAGTTGCGCTTGATGCGCACGCATCAATCCCCAAGAAGTCGACGCGGCGATGCTGAGCATGCGGGACAAGCATTCGGCATCTTCTCCCTGATACAGGTTCCTGCACTGGATCATATCCTGCAAGCTCCCACCAGGTAAAAATTCGGCCACCACGCAGGGGAGCCCGGCTATTTCACGGCTGTAAAAGCAGGTTGCGATAAACGGATGCAAGCCGAGTGATGCCCATGTGGCACACTCAGTCTGGAAATTGTCCACCTGTTGCCGTGACTTCAAAAATTCGAGACGCGGGTGTTTGATTGCGACATCAATCTCCCAAGCGAGATGCCGCGCACGGTGAACCAGCCCCATGCCACCCCCACCAAAAGTCTCTATAATTTTGTAGAGGCCATCAATGATTTGGTTATTTGATATCGTCATCATTTTAAAAATCATGCCTAAACTTTTTCATTTTTGCCTCGCTAATAATTGCGCTCGCTCTTGGATGTTCTGGCTGTTCGGAC
Source organism: Akkermansiaceae bacterium (assembly GCA_903827375.1). Classification (GTDB taxonomy): domain Bacteria; phylum Verrucomicrobiota; class Verrucomicrobiia; order Verrucomicrobiales; family Akkermansiaceae; genus Luteolibacter. The sequence goes on along the minus strand of CAIKHZ010000199.1, from coordinate 6,633 downwards.
TCCAGAGCAGATGCATTTTTGATTGCATCTTCGTAGTTACCTTTGAGCAAATCGGTTTCGGCCTTGAGGTGTAGGCCAATAAAGTGCGTTTCAGGGAACTCAAGCAAACGCGAAGCGTCTTCGGATGCGCCATCGTAGTCCTCTATGGACATTCTGCAATAAGCGCGCCATAATACCGCTTCTACACACTTTTTGTCTTTCGCTAGGGCAAGAGAACCATCGATATCACCATCTTTCCAATTTGCCAAATTAAAGTTACAACAACTTCTCAATGCGTAGTCATCAGCACGGACATCGGATTGCAAGTCAATGACGTAGCTGATTTCTCGGATGGCGGACTCCCACCTTTTTTCCGACCGGCTTACATGTGCGCGTTGCCGGAACATGCTCGAAGCCTCGAACTTGTTTGGTGTCCTAATTTTTTTGATGTTTTTTATGGCGATAGAACGCTGGATTTGATCCCGATGTCCTTCTCCCCGCTTTTTCTCGATTGCAGATATGCCAAGAATTCGTTTGAAAATGGATGGCGGCTTGATGACTGGTGCAGTCTCGTCGTAGTGCGAATACCACGGTATTTTTGCGCGTTTATATTCAGCAGCAGTAATTGGTGAAGCTGGTGGCTCCATACCGGTGATTTCCTTGTATGCCAAACTATTGACCAGACGAATTGTAAGACTGCGTTTCAATTCAGGACTCCAAGACTCAATTCCGTATGTATCTTTCTGGATTTGCTGCTTGATGCTTCCGCCTGCTGCAATACCCATTTCTTGGTCGTCATCCCCTTCGTCTAGAGCTATAGAGCAATACAAGGCAGCTTGTCTTCCATATTGCTCTGCCCAGCGGACTCTACGATCTATTTCAGGATCACGCTCAGGAAACCTTCCTGGTTTGCATTCAAATACGACAAATTGAAATCCTCCGAATTTCTCTTCATCTGTGATTTGAGATTCAATTGTGTATCCTTTTCCTAATGGCATAGCAACAAATTGCCTTACCAAACCTTCGCCGGAGCTGATTCCATCAAGCCACTTTTGATTTGGAATTACAACGTAGTCTTGATGGCCTCTAGAAAGCGTTTCAGAAAACGGTTTTCCCGTGATTGCGTTGATTCTCCCTACGCATATCTTCGCAATCGTAGGGTGCCAAGATGGTGCTTCTAACTGGAGAAAGAGAGCTTCCTTTTGATACAAAGGAATGAAAAATCCGCCTTCTTTAAGCCAGTTAGCCGGAACTTTTTCTGCATAGTCTTCGACTCTATGAATCGGAAACCTGCCAAGCCCTGCTGGAAGTGGATAATCGCGTCCATCTTCTGGAATACGCAGAGTTCGGTGAAACGATATTCGGGTGAAGCGACCGATGATGATTTCATCGAAGATGTTGCTACCCGTGCTTTTGTCCAAGCAGATTGGCAGAGGTTCGTGATTCATTGGATTCAAGTGGTGGTGTTTGATCGTTAGATGAAAGATTCAGAGTGTTCCATTGGGTGATTACGGGCGAAGCGGAAAATCGTCAACTTGGGGTAGTGGGATCATTTAAGCAGCTTCGCGCTGCCCGCAGCGAGCAGGGTGCGCATTTGGGTGATGGCGATGTCGTTGAGGGTGGGCATGAGGTAAAAGCTGAAATTCTGAAAGCTGAAACGCTGAACGCGGAGTGAGTGTTAACGAACTAGGAAAATAATGACGAAGTCGAAACTGGCATGGCCGAAGGCAAATGAAGAGGAATATGGCGAGACGAATCATGTGGGGTTCTCGCCTGAGGATTTGCGCTCTGCGATCATGGCGCGGGCGGTGGCGACGGCTTGGTGGAGTTTTTTGCGGAGCAGATCTTTGGGAAGGGTCTTGGTCCAGTAGGACGCCACATGGATGCCGGATTTTTCCACTTCCAGCAGTTCCACATGCTCCGCCGACTTGCCGGCGCACAGGATGATGCCCATTGGCGTGGCTTCGTCAGGTTCGCTTTCGTGGCGTTTCAACCAATTCAGATAGAGTTCCATCTGGCCTTTGTCCGCCGCCTCGAAGTCGCCGATCTTCAAATCAATCGCCACGAGGCGCTTGAGCTTCCGATGGTAGAACAGCAGGTCGAGGTAGTAATCCCGGCCGTCGATCTGCATGCGCTTCTGGCGGGCCACGAAAGCGAAGCCGACTCCGAGTTCGAGGATGAACGCTTCGATCTCGCGCAGGATCGCCGCTTCCAGATCCTTTTCCGCGTAGGTGTCCTTGAGTCCGAGGAAATCCAGCACATACGGATCACGGAACACCAGATCCGGTGTTAGCTTGTCCTCCTCGCGTAATTTTTTCAGTTCTGTGGCGATCAGCTTGTCCGGTTTCTTCGAGAGCGCGGTCCGCTCGTAGAGCATGGACTGGATTTTCTGGTGCAGCGTGCGCGTGTTCCACTTTTCGATCCGACACATCTCGGCGTAGAAGTCGCGCTTAAGGGGATCGTCCAGACGGATGATGTGCAGGAAATGCGTCCAACCCAATTTTGTCATCAGTGATGTCAAAATCTTTGGATCGGGGAAAACCTCGGCGAATTGCACCATCCGGGCCAGATTCCGCTGACCATAGCCCCGACCGAACTCCGCCGTCAATTTTCTACCCAGTGCGTAGAAAATCTTTTCCCCGTATTCCGCCCGCTTGTCCTTGAGGATGTCCTTGCGAATGCGTTGACCGATGGACCAGTAAAGCAAGATCAACCCGGAATCCACGGCGTGGGCGACCTGTTCGCGTGCGCTGAGAATGATTTGGCGCAGGTCCGTCACCAGCGCCGGACTCGCTGCGATAATGGCGGCGGCCGGCTTGGTGAGGGCCGTTTTCTTTCTGGCAGGCGATGCGTCAGAGAATGATTTGCGGCTGGCGGGCATGGGAGATTAAAGGGTCGAATGTCTGAATGCGTCTTGAAATCGAATGAAGTGCGAGGAGGAAAGCGGGCGGGATGAGGGTGTCCTTGATGGCGTCGGTGTGGATGCGGTAGTTGATCTTGGCGAGGGTGCGCTGAAGGTTCCAATCGAGCTTCAGGCGGTCGTTTTCGTCGTCCTTGAGGCGCTGGAATTCCTTGATGAGGTAGAGCTTGAACTCGACCGAGATCCAGGAGGCGAATTCGAAAGCAATGTCATTGAGAGCCCGGAAAGATCGCCCTCTGGCAGGGCCGCGTTCACCTGCCGCACGCCGGGGGCAATTTGAGCGGCCTCGATGCGCACTTGGATGGTGGATTTTCCGACCGTGATCCGGTCGCCGTGTTTGAGGTCCACGTTGGGATACTGGCGCTGGGCTCCCTGCTCCGGGGTTTCGCCTTTTTCGCGACCGCCCCGTTTTTTGCCGTTCACATGGGTGCCGTTCATGCTGCCCAGATCGCGCAATGACGCCTGTGGCGGGCAGGCTTCGAGCAGGAAATGGTGACGCGAGATCTGGGAGTCGTCCGGCAGGCAGAGGTGGCAATCCGCCATCCGACCGAACAAAAACGTGTCGTGCTCGGTGAGTTCGAAGGCTTTGGAGGTGCCATCGGGGTTTTCGACTTGGAGGGTGACTTTGGCGGACATCGGGCTGTTATTGGGGTTTTACGGATGAGGCGGGAAATCGTCAACCCGGGGGGAAGACTGGCGGCGAGACGCCGCTATCACGGCCTGCGGCGGGGACGCCGCAGCCACCTTGGGGGGCAGACTTGAGCAGGCCGAGGGTGTCGAGGCCGGAGTAGCCCATGATTTCGAGTTTTTCCCGGAGGGAGGTGATGGCAGCATGGGAGAGTTTGTGGGCGGCTTGTTTGGAGATGCCGAGGGATGCGCCGATTTCGCTGAAGCTCTTGCCGTCGCGGATGCCTTCCGCGATCTGGCGCAAACGCGGTGAGAGGGCGGCCATCGCCCAATTCAGGAGCAACATGGATTCCTGGGCTGCGGCTGCGTCCGTGACGGGAGCTTGCCGGGCGGGTATCAGGTCAACGCGCCTGCCCCTGGAGGTGGCTGAAGAGGTGACCGTGACGTCCAGATTGTAAATGTGGCGCCGGTGGTGGCGGGCTTGACGATCGTGGAGATCCCGCAAGGCGTTGCGCATGGCGGTGGCGGCGTAGGCGGCAAAATCGCCTTTGGCGGGATCGAACGAGCGGGCAGCACGGGCGAGAGCTTCCTGGGCAGCCATCTCGATCTCGGCGTGCGGCAAGCCCGGGATGTTAGCGAACTCCCTGGCGATTTTTGCCGCGAGAGGAAGGAGTTCGTTTACCCATGCTTGCATGACGCCGCGAACCTATCAGGACGTCCGCTGGCAAGGCAAGCGCAGAGGTGGGGGAGTTTTTGGCGGGCGCTAGCAGCCTGTCGGACTTGAAATTTTTACTCAAAATCAACATGTGGACTTTCATGCTTCATCCAACGCTGTATTTGGCAGTCGTCACTCGTGAATTTTTAGAATGATCCACCCCTCCCAAGCTAACCGTTAGTTAGATGCACTACTACCCCAATCTGCTGTGTTAGAGTGAGCCGAAAAAGCTGCATACTGCGCTTTCTAAGTCCGACAGCCTGCTAGAGTGGGGCTTTGATGAAGCGGATCGGTGAGAATGTGAGGTGCGCCGGTCAATGGGTTGAGGTGGCTCCTTATGGCAAAAGCCAATTTGGCTACAGACTGTAGCCAAATTGCGGTCATTATCGCGGGAGTCTAGCTGTTTTTCGGCGGGCGGATTTCGCTGGAGGCGTCGCGGGTGCTTTGTTTTCGATGAAGCTGAGGGTGGGCAGGAGGAATTCGCCGTGGGTGGAATGTGAGTCAATCGTTCAAGGTTTGGGCGAGGCTGCCTCGTAGGCACGGATTTCCTCGCAAAGTTTCTCGACGCTGCCCTCATGCGGCTGAGTTTGGCGGGTGGTGGTATAATCGCTGGAGCCTTGATCTAACACACGAAGGATGTGCAATGGATTGAACACAACGCCAGCCGCCCAGGGTTTTGAGACGAGAGCCATATCCAGGGTTGCGAGTTTGAGATGATGACGAGCGGCCAGGCTGACGAGATGGGCGTCGGTTGTATCCTTGTGGCGAGTTTCGGGCGAGTCGGTGGCCATCACATCGTCAGGCAGGAAGCTATGAGACGGGCGGGCTTGGAGGCTTACAAGGGACTGGTGAGCGTCCTCCCAGGATGCTGCATAGCCCGGGCTGAGGCTGACACGGAGAAAACCCAATTCGACGATGGGAGTGGTATGGAATTCTTCCTGCGAATCAAGCCAGCAACGGACTTGTTCGTGATCGACGTGAGTAGTCCACCGACTGGCGAGCAGGAAATTGACATCGAGGAGCCAGCTCACGGGGAGTCTTCAAGAAGTTGTTTGACGCGTTCCGGAGTCATGGGCAGAGCTCCGCGGTGGGCTTCCAGCAGGTAATCATTTCCCATGCGGCGACCCCGAGCCGGTTCGCAGCGCCGCCGGCGATTTTGAAGCGAGGAGGTCAGCACGCGCAGGAGTTCTTCCTGCTCGCGCGGCGGCAGATTCTTTGCAGATGCTTCGATTTCAGTGACGATTTTCATGTGGAAAAATTACAGCGCTCAGGCGCGGCGTGCAATGCTTCTTTTGCAGTCATTTCTGCGACTGTGGGCATCTGTGTGATGGCGATGTCGTTGAGGGTGGCATGAGATAAAGGCTGAAATTCTGAAAGCTGAAACGCTGAAATGAAGAGGAGGAATGTGGGCGGAACACCCACACTCCTTGATGTCGATTGAGCAGATCCGCTTCGCTGGCATAAACGGCGGTGGCCTGCGCCTTGGTGATGGACGGCGGAATGAGGGTGTCCTTGATGGCGGCGGTGTGGATGCGGTAGGAGCCCGGAAAGATCGCCCTCCGGCAGGGCGGCGTTCACCTGCCGCACTCCGGGGGCAATTTAAGCGGCCTCGATGCGCACTTGGATGGTGGATTTTCCGACCGTGATCTCCACAGTGGCTGCGGCGTCCTGCGGCAGGCCGTGCTTGCGGCGTCTCGCCGCAATTCTTCTCATCCACCTGAGACGTCAACGTCTGAAACCTCGCCGCCGCGCAGGCCTGGTCCACCAAATCCAGCGCCTTGTCCGGCAGCCGGAAATCCGGCAGATAGCGGATCGACCAGTCCACCGCCGCCCGCAGTGCCGCGTCGTCGAGCGCCACCCCGTGGTGCGCTTCCAACCTCGGCCGTAGCGCCAGCAGAATGGCGACGGCTTCCTCGGCGCTCGGCTCCTCCACCATCACCGACTGGAACCGCCGCTCCAGCGCCCCGTCCTTCTCGATGCTCTGGCGGTATTCGCGGATCGTGGTCGCCCCGATCACGCGGATCGCGCCACGGGCCAGCGCGGGCTTGAGGATGTTCGCCGCGTCCATGCTGCCGCCAGCCTGGCCAGCCCCCAGCAACAAGTGAATTTCATCAATGAAAAGAATCGGCTTCGGCTCCAGCGACGCCTCGCGCACCAATGCTTCCACCCGTTCCTCGAACTCACCCCGGTATTTCGTCCCCGCCACCAGCGAAGCCAGCGAAATCTCGATCACCGCCGGCCGACCCAACGCATCCGGCAACTTCCCAGGGCGTTGGCTTGGCTGGGCTAGTCTTGGCAAGGGGGGGCGGTTTTGATGAGTTTCAACGATTTATCGCGATGATCGCGGTAGTAATCGAAGGCGTCGTTGAGGGAATCAAACTCTTCGAAGGGG
>CAIKHZ010000198.1 GCA_903827375.1 Akkermansiaceae bacterium | reverse complement strand
CACTCCAAATTCGCCACACTCCGTGTTAAGTTCGCGGCGGAGGTAGCGGACCGCCGCTTTGGAGTGCGGTGGCACGCCGCCGCCTTGGATCGGGGCGACATGTCGCCCTGAATCGAAAGCGCGGCCCTGCCCCCGCACTCCAAATTCGCCACACTCCGTGTTAAGTTCGCGGTGGAGGTAGCGGACCAGCACTTTGGTATCCCACGGCCTGCGGGCTGAAGCCGTCCGACTCAAGGGTTCGCGAGCGGGGCGATGACGATTTTTTCCGCTGCGATGGGCGGCATCCAGCCATCCGGTTTTCTGTCGGTGATCAGGCAGAAGATTTCGCTCCACGAGCATTGCCGGATCATGTCGCGATGGTCCCACTTGCTATGGTCCGCTAAGAGAACCACGTTCTCAGTTTGCTCAATCATGGCGCGTTCGCTTTCGACCACAAGTTGGTTGGTGTTAGTCGCACCCTGCGGATCCAAGCCGCCGACAGAGAGAAAGGCCCAGCGGCTGTGGTAGTCGCGCAAATTGGCGGCAGCTTGCGGACCCACCAACAGGCCCGAGCCGGGATAAACAAATCCGCCAGTTAGAAATACCTCGGCACTTTTGGGGCCATTTCGCAACTGCTCGATCCGGTGAGCGATGAGAATCGAGTTGGTTAGAATGCGGATCGGGCGGTTGGCCAGATAGGACGAGAGGCGCAGGGTGGTGGTTCCTCCGTCGATGGCGACGACATCGCCATCCTCGACCAGCCCGGCCGCTTGCCGTGCAATGGCATCCTTGGCCTCGGCATTCCATTTGTCCCGCAGGCTGCAAGGCACCATGTCATTGCCAGGAGTGGAGGCCGGATTTCGCCGCATCAAACCACCCCAGACTTTTTCCGCCAGCCCGGCAGCGGCTAGTTTTGCAAAGGTACGACGTGCGGTGGCAGGCGAGAGCGACAGCCGTGCGCAGACCTCCGGCACGCTCAGCTCCCCAATCACGTCGAGCAGTTCCAAAATTTCCCGGTTGCGGAGGGTGGTTCGCATCAAGTTGGTGAAAATTAGGCAAATTCAACCGAGCTAGACAGCCCGGACGCCGATAACGATGAAATTGTCGATGATCTTTGTCAAAAGTAATCACTATTTGACGATAAATTGATTGCAGAGTGCTCGTATCTTGATTGAATTCGGCGCTTGAGCGGTCTCACTCGGAGTCAAATCCGGTCCAGTTGAGGCGCGCGCTGCCGTCAAGGGTGCCGCTAATCCGGCCATCGTCGTTGAGGTCAGTCTGAATTTCGCAAAGAAAATAGTAGAACAAATGCCATGAATAGGAACATCATCACACTCATGTTGGCGGCGGCATCCATCACGCCGCTTGCGAATGCAGCGACGTCGGTGCCGGATCAGGTATCCTGCGCGATTGCCGACCGGCAGGATTTCCAGCGGCCGGATTGTGTGCATTTGACGGGTTGGATCGGCTCACGGGTGGAGGCGAACGAGAAGAACCGCTTGGTGAAGATGGATTCTAACCGCCTGCTGATCAGTTATCGAAAACGTCCGGGTGGGCAGGAGTGGGATGGTGAGCATGTCGGCAAATGGCTGCATGCCGCAACCTTGGCCTGGGCCAACACAGGCGACCCGGAATTGCGTAAAAAACTGGATATTACCGCCACCGAACTGGTGAAATGCCAGCTCGAGGATGGCTACCTTGGAACGTACACCAACGACAAGCGCTGGACCGACTGGGACGTCTGGGCGCATAAATACAACCTGATAGGGCTGGTTACATATATCCGCTACACCGGCAATATGGATGTGCTCCCGGCCTGCAGAAAGGTCGCCGATCTGCTATGCCGCACCTTTGGCGACGAACCGGGCAAGCGTGATATCATTGGCGCGGGCCATCACGTCGGCATGGCACCAGGCAGCGTGCTAGAGCCTATGGTGTTGTTGTATCGATTGACAGGGGAAGCTCGCTATCTGGACTTTGCAAAGTACATGCTGCGGGCATTTGAGCATCCGAACGGGCCGAAGATTGTCTCGCGGTTGCTGGAGTTGAAGCGGGTGGACAAGGTCGGCAACGGCAAGGCCTACGAGATGCTCTCCTGCATCAACGGTATCCTAGAGGTATATCGTACCACGGGTGACCCCAAGTTGCTAGAAGCCTCTCTCAATGCCTGGAAGGACATGGTTGACAATCGACTATATATAACCGGTGCCGCCAGTTACGGTGAAATTTTCCATGAAGATTTCGATTTGCCAAACGTCAATAACGTGGGCGAGACCTGCGTGACGGTCACTTGGCTCCAGTTCAATGCACAACTGTTGCGGCTGACCGGTGAGGCGCGCTTTGCCGAGCAGCTCGAGCATGTGGTTCTCAACCAGTTGTTCGGGGCGCAGAAGCCTGACGGCAGTGCATGGGGATATTATGTGCAGATGGAAGGCACGAAGCCCTACCGTGGATCGATTGACGGCCATTGCTGTCTTTCCAGCGGTCCGCGTGGAGTTGCTCTCATTCCAACCTTCGCCTCCAGCGTCGATGCCGACGGCGTGGTGGTCAATCTCTACGATACCGGCACGGCCAAACTGACGTTGCGCGATGGCAAACCAGTCGTTCTGACCACCGAAACGATTTATCCCAGCGATGGTAAGGTCATCATCACGGTGGATACTGAGTCGGACCACTCCTTCACATTCAAGGCGCGCATTCCGGCTTGGTGTCGTGAATCGTCAGTGAAACTCAATGGCAAACCGGTGGATGCTAGGATTGGCGGCGATGGTTATGCCGCCATCAAACGCAGTTGGGCCAAGGGCGACAAGGTGGAAATGAATTTCAAGATGGAGCCACGGATCATAGTCGGCGATCACAAGAACGAGGGCAAGGTTGCCTTCATGTATGGTCCGTTGGTGCTGGCGGCTGATGATGAATTGTTAGCATCGAGTGGATTCCAACTCAACGCGGTTAGCATTGGCAATCCCGATTTGCCAGCGCTGGCGATTGCGCCTGAGGCGGCACCTGATGCAATCAAGAGTTGGCCAAATGCCCAAGTTTTCCACCTCAATGCCGTGGTGCGTGGCAAGCCACAGGAGATCCGGCTGATTTCGTTTGCCGATGCAGGCAGTCTCGGCAAAAACTACAAGGTTTGGTTGCCTCTTCGCCCACTCAGCGCTGGCAATGTGCTGATGGATGGCAGCGAGAGTCGGTCCCGTCAGGGGAATGTGGATGGCTCTATCAATGATGGCGACGCCCATTCGTTTGTGGTCACTTTTGACGGCAAGCTGGCGACAGAGGATTGGTATGCGGTGACATTGGAAAATCCGCAAACGATCACCCGTGTGCTTTACGTCCATGGCAAGACGTTCCATGACGGCGGATGGTTCGATGCCAGTACCGGCAAACCGCATATCAAGATTCAAACAAGCAAGGGCGGTGCCTGGGAAGATGCAGGTGAACTCAAAGACTATCCGGCCGCGACAACCGCCACTGCAGGCACCCTGCGTGATGGGGCAACATTTACCTGTCAGCTGGCGACCCCGGTCAAAGTGTTCGGCGTGCGGGTCATAGGCAAGCCGGCTAGCGGCGATATGCCGAATCAGGCGTTTTCATCATGCGGCGACTTGCAGGCGTTTGAGAAATAGCATCGGCTGCCAGTCTCACATACATGCATAACAATGTTCGACCGATGAGGATTCCCCTGATGATGGTCATAGCGGCCATGCCATTAGGCAGTGTGAGCGCGGAAGATATGCTGCCTTTACCGGAGAAAATCACCTGCGCCATTGCCAACAAGCAGGCGTTCCAGCAACCCGACCGCCTGCATCTGACCGGCTGGATCGGCTCGCGGATTGATGCTAACTCGAAGAACCGGCTGGCGAAGATCAATCCGGACCGTTTGCTTATGAGTTATCAAAACCGGCCGGGATGCCAGTCGTATGATGGCGAGCATATCGGCAAATGGCTCCATGCAGCTACATTGGCCTGGATCAACAACGGCGATCCCGTACTGCGCAAGAAGATGGACCAAGTGGCCACGGGTCTGGTGAAATGGCAGCTCGAGGATGGTTACCTTGGGACCTATAACCTCGATGGCAAACCATGGGCACGCTGGACCGAATGGGACGTCTGGACTCACAAATACAATCTCATCGGTCTCATTTCCTATGTCCGCCACACCGGCAACAAGGAACTGTTGCCTGCCTGCCAGAAGATGGGTGACCTGCTCTGCAAAATTTTTGGCGATGAACCCGGCAAACTTGATATCAATGCATCCAGCGCCCATGTCGGAATGGCCTCGGGCAGCGTGCTCGAACCGATGGTGCAGCTCTATCGCCTGACGGGTGAAAAGCGCTATCTGGATTTCGCGAAATATGTGCTTCGTGCTTGGGAACAACCGAATGGGCCGAAGATCGTCTCGGTGCTGCTGGAGCAGAAGCGTGTGGACAAGGTTGGCAACGCCAAGGCTTATGAAATGCTCTCCTGCATCATCGGCATCATCGAGATGTATCGCACCACGGGTGATCCCAAGCTGCTGCAGGTCTGTCTGAATGCCTGGCAGGACATCGTCAGCAAACGACTTTACTTCACCGGTTCAACCAGTGCCGCCGAATATTTCCACGATGATTTCGACCTGTCCAACACCAATAAGGTCGCCGAAACCTGCGTGACGGTCTCGTGGTTCCAGCTCAATATGCATCTGCTGCAGCTCACGGGTGAAGCCCGCTTTGCCGAACAACTCGAAAACACGGTATTTAACCATTTGTTTGCGGCGCAATTGCCGACTGGCACCGGCTGGGCTGTGTTCACCGTTATGGAAGGCAAGAAGGTTTACTATAACTCCAATAGCACCCCAGACGTCACCTGCTGCCTGTCCAGCGGCCCGCGGGCGGTGGCCCTGATTCCGAGCATTGCCGCGAGCGTTGATGCCGACGGCGTGGTGGTGAACCTCTATGACGCCGGAACGGCCAAACTGACCTTACGTGATGGCAAGATCGTTGATCTAACTACCGAAACGATCTACCCGAGCGATGGCAGGATTGTCATCACGGTGGACACCGCGTCGGAAACTTCCTTCGCGTTCAAGGTGCGGATCCCGACCTGGTGCCGTGAATCGTTGATGAAAGTCAACGGCAAGCCGGTGAAGGTGGAAAAAGGCAAGGATGGCTATGCCGCCATCAAACGCAGTTGGGTCAAGGGCGATAAGGTGGAGCTCAATTTCAAGCTTGAGCCGCGGATCATTACTGGCGAGCGCTCCAACGTTGGCAAAATCGCCATCATGTATGGCCCGCTGGCATTAGCGGCCGATGAGGCGACCCTAGGCAAGGAAGGAATGCCAATCGGGGCGATCAGCATCGGCAAGCCGGATCTGGCATCCCTAGCGATCAAGTCGGAACCGGCACCTGAGAAAGTCAAAACCTGGCCCAATGCCTTGGTGTTCCATTGCAACGTCATCGCGAATGAAAAGCCGCAGGAGATCCGCCTCATGACCTTTGCCGATGCAGGTAGCTTTGATGAGAGATATAAGATCTGGTTGCCGCTGAGCCGCAATGTGCTGGCGGATGGCACCGAGAGCCGCTCGCGCAAGGGGGATGGCACGGGATCAATCATCGATGAGAACGAAACCACCTTTGCCAACACCAGTGACGGCACATGGCCCAAGGAGGATTGGTTTGCGGTGACCCTGAAAGAAGCCAAGACCATAACGCGCGTGGTGTTCATGCATGGCAAGACCCTCAACGTCGGCGGTTGGTTCGATACCACCGGCGGCAAACCGCGCATCCAGATCCAGACCCAAACCACCGAATCCAAGAACGTAGAGGTCTTCAGCAAATTCCTCGCAACCGGCAAATAGATGGAAAAGCGGGCATGGCATGGTCATCAGGCAAACCACAATGAAAACTCGTATGAAGAATATGTTAGCGTTTACGGTTCTATCATTCGCGCCGATGGCGGCTCATGCTGACATAGTCCTGAACGGGGTATTCACGGATCACATGATCCTCCAGCGGGATATACCGGTGCCGGTTTATGGCAGCGCAGAGCCCGGTGAAATGGTTACCGTTGCATTTTCTGGCAAGGAGAAATCCGTGGTGACTGACAAGGATGGCAAGTGGAGTGTCAAGCTCGACGCGATGAAGGCTTCGACAACCCCTGCGGTCATGACCGTCGCGGGCAAGAACAAGCTCACATTGAGCGATATCCTCATCGGGGATATCTGGATTTGCAGCGGCCAGTCCAACATGGAATGGGTGCTGGGAAATTGCAATCGGCCGGATGACCTCCAACAGGCAAATTTTCCGTCGATACGGCTGTTTCAAATGCGAGGAGTGGTGTCATCCTATCCACGGACCGATGTCAGTTGTATTCCCTGGACTTCATGCACGCCCCAGGCCGTCAAGGATTTTCCGGCTGTGGGCTTTTACTTTGGACGCAAAGTGCTTCAGGAGACGGGTATTCCGATTGGTTTGATCCGGAGTGCTCAGGGCGGCACGGCCATCGAGCCGTGGACTCCGTATGCTGGGCTGGCCTCAACTCGCGAATTGGCAAAGGACAAGGATGCGCTCGATAAGCAGATGAGGATCTATATGGATTCGTTGCAATCAAAAGTGGCCGCCTATTCTGCGGACGTGCAGAATGCCATGAGTCACGGCAGTGAAATGCCTGCCTTGCTAGACTTTCCGGCACATCCTATTTCCAACAACGCGCCGCAAGGCTGGAATTGCCTTTACAACGGTTACATTCATCCTCTCACCCGCTTCGCCATCAAAGGCGTCCTCTGGTACCAGGGCGAATCGAACTGCAGCAACGCCGACACTTACCTTCACAAGCAACGAGCCCTCATCGGCAGTTGGCGCAAGGCATGGAATCAGGGCGATTTCCCGTTCTATTTCGTGCAACTCGCCAACTACGGCAATACCAGCAGCGATGCGGGAGCCGACGATGGCGGCTGGGCCAAGCTGCGCATGGCACAGTTGAACTCGCTGATCATTCCGAATACCGGCATGGCGGTGGCCATCGAACTCGCCGATCTCGGCAATCCCGGCGATGTGCATGCCAAAAACAAAAGAGATGTCGGCGATCGGCTCGCGCTGTGGGCGCTGGCCAAGGACTACGGCAAGAAGGATCTCGTCTATAGCGGCCCTCTCTATAAAGACATGAAGGTTGAAGGGGCAAAGATCCGCATTGCCTTCGACTCTGTTGGTTCAGGCCTAATCATTGCGACGAAAAATGGCTATGACCCGGTAGTCAAGGAACCTCAGGGCAAACTTAAGAAATTCGCCATAGCCGGCGATGACAAGAAATGGGTGTGGGCGGATGCGGTCATCGATGGTAAGACGGTGATCGTGTCAGCGCCAGAAGTGCCCAAGCCAGTGGCGGTTCGCTACGCGTTCGCGTCTAATCCCGATGGCTGCAACCTATACAACAACGAAGGCCTGCCCGCTTCTCCATTTCGTACGGATGAATGGTAGGAAGAAGAGATAACCTAATGACAGCAACTTTGGCTTTTAAGAATTCTAATAAACACGAAAAAATAGCAACACATGAAAAAAGTATTGATAGGTGCGGCGCTGGGGATTTTCAGTAGCAGCATGGTAGTGACGATGGCCGACGAAGCGTCGGATAAGGCGGAGAAGTTGGAGAGGTCGGGCCCCGGCATGGTGCTAGGAGATCCGCTCTGGCGCACGGTGGCGAGTGACAATGAGCCGGTGCTCTTCATCCTGGAAGAAGGCAAGCCATTAGCCACCGGCAAATTATTGTTCATTCCCAGCGAGAAATTCAGGATCACCCATCCGGATCTGAAGATGCAATATGAAGAGGGCAAGGATTTCACCTGGAAGCCTGGGACTAACATCATCGAGTTAACGCCTAACTCACGCATCCCGTTCAAGACGCATGCGCAGATGATGCCGCCAAAGGACAGTCCAAACATGTTTGCAACGGTCCTGCATTCCGAAGGCCGGTTCTTCCATGACCTGCAGGTGCAGGTGTCCTACTGGCATAAGACCGATCTTTGGAAAGATCCGTACAAGCAACAGCCCGAACGGCTCAAGCGCGTGTTGGCCAAGCTCAGGGCCAAGCAGCCGATCAAGCTGGTGGCCCTTGGCGACAGCATCACCCAAGGATTCAATGCTTCTGGATTCGAGCCCTCGCTGGCAGAGCCGTATCAGCCATGCTATCCGCAATTGGTCGCCAACACGCTGCAGAAGCGCTTCGGCTCGAAGGTGACCTTGGTCAATTTTGGTGCCGCTGGTGCGGAAGCCGGCTGGGGTATTGAGATGGTTCCGAAGGTGACGGCAGAGAAGCCGGACCTGGTATTGCTCGCCTTCGGCATGAATGACGGCGGCGGCTACGACAAAAAGATGCCTAAAATGCGCGATGATGTCATTGCCGCCAATCCTGAAGCCGACATCGTGATGGTCTCGCCGATGACCATGAATCCGCTCTTTGCGGGTGCCGATGGATTTATTTGGAAAGCCAAATTCCTGGGTGAGTTGGTGAAAGAGAATATGGCGCTGGCCGATGTGACGACCCCTTGGATCGAAGTGCTCAAGAAGAAGAGCTTCTCGGATATCAGTGGCAACAACGTCAACCATCCCAACGATTTCGGCCACCGTCTCTACGCTCACGTGATCCTTGATTTGTTGCCCGTCACACCGATATCACCTGAAGCAAAGAAGTAATTGAGATGAATCCTTTGAGTGCATGGCCATGAAACGTGAGCGGATCTTGATTGCGGTACTGATGAGACGATTCCCTGCGAACGTGACGCACGCCGGGGACGATGCTACCATCCGGTCTGCTCGGCCCGGTGCGCTTGATTAGCGCTGAATGAGTTGATAGAACACAATCTAACGAAACTAGAAATCATGATATACCAAACGAAAATGAAAATGATGGGTGCCATGCTGGTGGCCGGGGCGACTCTTGGCTGGGCGGCGGCGGCGACGCCGGATGATCCAACCGGAATCATCAAGAAGCCCATTCCAGACAAGACGGTGGTGTTCACCTTCGATGACGGCTGTATAAGTGGTGCGACCATCGCCGCTCCAATCCTTAAGCAGCATGGATTCGGCGGCACGTTCTATGTGTCGGACGCTTATGGTTTCCGCGAGCGCAAGGACTGGTACATGACGTGGCGGCAGATCAAAGGCATGTCTGACGACGGCTTCGAGATCGGCAACCATACCCGGGGACATGGGATGTTATCGTTGACTGATGTCGGCGGATGCCAGGCATACGTTTGGACCTTGGAAGATGAAATGATCGCTAACCGGATCCCCAAGCCAACGACCTTTTGCTGGCCGTTCTATATCATCAACACCAAGTTTTACCCGCTCCTAAACGAATGGGGGTATATCTTTGCACGCGGCGGCTATGGTCGTGTCTATCGGCCCGCCGTGGATCATCCGCTGGATGTTCCCTCGTTTGCAGTTGGCGGTGTGGGAATGAACATGGAAGGATTCATCAGCGCTGTTCAGCAGGCAACGGCAGGCAGGGTGGCAGTGCTCTGTTTCCACGGCACGCCCGATTTGGAGCATGCTGCCGTCGGAACCGATCCGGATTTGTTCGAAGATATGGTCGATTACTTGAAGGACAATCATTACAAGGTTATAGCGATGCGCGATTTGGCCGAGTACATCGATACGGAAAAAGCGGCGAAGCTTCCGCCCACCAAGGATAAGCTCGAGAATCCAGGGCCCGAGTTGCGGGTAAAGGATGACAAACCCTTTGTCCGCAGAAAGCGCACACTCAGAGGGTATTCCTTCCCGACTGAATTGACAGCACCGTGGGCGTGCAAAGAGATCTATCGTTTGCGCATGCCGGATTCCGTCTATGCTGCGATCAATGGTTCCACCATCACTCTTCATGTCCCCGCCTCCACAGACGTGAAGACGCTTGCTCCGACGTTTGAGTTGGCGCGCTTTGCCAACGCGAATCCGGCCTCCGGCACCGTGAGGGACTTCAGCCAACCCCAGACATATACCATCACCGCCCAAGACAAATCGACCCGAGACTATACCGTTCGGGTGGTGAAGACCTCAGCCCCTATGCAATTCACCTGGGCGTCGAACAACGCCGGCAAGTTCGACGAAGCCGCACAATGGAAGACCCAGTTAGGCACTGCGGCGGCCCCCGCTGCCGGAGGAAGTCCAGACACTATTCTCAACTTCTACACCCAGGGCAAATACGATGTGACGAGAGACGCAGCAGGGGATTTTGTGCTCAATCAGCTCAATTTTGGCAGTTCTGCCCTGACACTCACATCCAAAGGCCCACTGGTATTTGCCAAGAGCCAATTGCACGGTGCCCTGCCTTATATCAACAGCCAGAATCGCGCGGAGGTAACCATCAAGGCACCACTCAGGCTGGATGCGGATCTTACCATTGACGGTCTCGAAACCGATGACACCCGCGTGTTCCTGCCGGGCTCCATCTCCGGCACCGGCGCTTTGATCAAAAACGGCCCACACACGGTCTATCTAACTAGCTCTACCAATACCTATAGTGGCGGAACCATCATCCATGACGGCTGTGTTTCCATGCACGACCAGGGATTAGGAACGGGCCCTGTGACGTTGAACAAGAGCGGGACGATCAGTTTCGACGGTCCTCCAATTACCAACTCTTTAACATCTAACGATGGATGCATTTCCGGTGGCAGCAATGCCCACTGGAGCGGGCCTGTGGTTCTGAATGGCACCACCAAAGTCCATGCTTATGATTCTCTGGAATTTACGAACAAAGAAGGCGGGGTCAGCGGTCCGGGTGGCCTCACGCAGACCGGGCATCCTGTGGACCATGGGATCAGAAGCGGGATGATCAAACTCATGGGACGCAATACCTATACCGGCCCCACTAAAGTTGAGATGGGACTGTTGGAGGTATCGTCGTCGCTGTATGGCAATGATGCCACGCGTTGGACGCCGGCGAATATATGTGTGAATGGTGCGGCTGGCGAACTGCGGTTGCATGTTGGCGGTGCTGGCGAATTCACCACTGCGCAAGCGGCCACCATGCTCAAGAACATCACCACCGGCGTCAACAACAACGGTCTGATGGCCGGTGCCACCTTCGGCCTGGATACGACTGCGGCCACGACGGTGCAAGAGCTTGCCATCCATATCACGGATTCTCAAGGTCTTGGCGGCGGCAGCGTGACGATCAAGAAATGTGGTGCGGGAACGCTGAAGATCTCTGGCACTAACACCTATACCGGCCAGACCATCATCACCGGTGGTACCGTGAGCATCGATTCGTTTAACAGCATCGCGAAACGCAAAGCCAGCAGCAGTCTGGGTGCGCCAAAAACCGAAGCCGATGCTGAGATCATGATCAGTGGCGGCAGCACCCTGATGTACACTGGCAAGGGCGAGACCACCGACCGCAACCTGAACCTTCCTGGCGGTGGCGACACCATCACCCTGGATCACTCCGGCAGCGGCCTGCTGAAACTGACCAGCCCCTTCGTGATGTCGGGCTTCGCGGAGAGCAAAACCATCGTGCTCGCCGGCTCCAGTGCGGGCACCGGCGAACTTGCGTTTGATATCGACAACGTCTATGACCGCCACGCCAAGGCGACCACATCTCTCACCAAATCCGGCAGCGGCACCTGGACTCTCTCGGGCAAAAACACGTACACCGGGCCGACGACGGTGAAGCAGGGCACGTTGCAGTTTACGAATGTGTTGGGCCTCGGCGACAGGACGGAAGTCAGTGTTGCTGATGGTGCGATGCTTGCCCTGAACTACAAAGGTGAAATGCATATCTCCAAGCTCACTCTCGATGGGAAACTCCAACCGGCCGGCACCTACAGCGCGGCGAGCACTCCCAAGTTCATCAAGGGCGATGGGATTGTGAAAACCCAGTGAAAATGACTGTCTGTTTCCTTTCAACCCTCCTTCGAGAGCCACCTGCATCGGCTCTGTCCACACTCCGCGTTGGCCCTTGTGGCGTTGCCACAGGTCTTCTTCCGCTTGTTTATCCCTCTCGGGAACTGGCGCGGATGGTTCTTCACGTTTCATGGTCCTTGCCTTTCCACTGATTCCGCCGCG
Organism: Akkermansiaceae bacterium; assembly: GCA_903827375.1. Taxonomy (GTDB): domain Bacteria; phylum Verrucomicrobiota; class Verrucomicrobiia; order Verrucomicrobiales; family Akkermansiaceae; genus Luteolibacter. The sequence goes on along the minus strand of CAIKHZ010000198.1, from coordinate 2,406 downwards.
CCGCCCTACCTGTGCCAAGACTCTAGCCACTTGCTCCTAGCTCCTGGCCAGCGGCAGCAAGTCGAGTTTGATTTCACGGCACTGACGTTCCCGAAGCCGGAGAGCGTTGGGTTCAAGTACCGGCTGCACGGCTTGGATGCCGACTGGGTCGAGGTCGGCTCGCGGCGGGTGGCTCATTATGCTCAAGTTCCGCCCGGGAACGATCGTTTTCAAGTGCTCGCTTGCAACAGTGATGGCATTTGGAACGAAACCGGCGCAGCGCTGGAACTCACCATCGAGGGGTATTGGTGAGAGCAGCGGCCTGACGGCCTCTTCTTCTTGCACAGCGCCTGGACGCCTGTCAGTCCTCAGCCCATTCCCTCGGAGGGCAATCTAACATTCACCCTGCCTTCCGGCTTGGGCAAGCTGTTCATCCGTTTGGTGGTGACGCCTAACTGAAAAGGAAGAGTGATCCGTGAAGAGATGTTTGAGGATCATTTTCCGCATCGCATCGTGCGCCAGCAATAGCGCCCCTTGCCTAGATACTTATGGCGAACCCCAGTCAGCTTCAAGCTAATTGAACCGTATTGGGCAGGCCGATCAGGAATCGAGTTTCCAGGGTGCGCGCATCGGTTGGTGGCTGAGGGCGTTAGCGGCGGGATCGTCGAACTGGAGGGTTTTGGAATCGAACTTGAGACTCTTGTTGAGGTGGTGGGCGGTGATGCCGAGGTTCACCAAGGTGCTAGACCAGAAGCCGGTGTGCTCGTTGACGGCAAATTTTTTGCGGGTGCGAACCGCCTCGTGGAAGTCCATGAGCTGAGGCTCGGGATCGGCCAAGGAGTCGAGCGTCTTGCGCAGGTCGGGGATGTTAGAAGTGAGGCCCTTCGAGATCCAGCCCTTCGGCCCCTCGATGTACTTGGCGTCCTTGTCGCGGTTTTCGCCATCGAGAATGATCTTGCAGCCATCGGCGTAGGTGTGCTCGATGCGCCGCCAGGTACCGACTGCTTCGGCGTCCTGAGGGTCGGCATCGATTTCGACGGAGATGGGGGCTTGGTCGTCCTTGTTGAGGAGGTATTGGACGGGGTCGAGGTAGTGTTGGCCCATATCCCCGAGGCCGCCACCATCGTAATCCCAGTAGCCGCGGAAAGAACCATGGATGCGCTCATGGTTGTACGGCTTCATCGGTGCCGGGCCAAGCCACAGATCGTAGTCCAATTCCGGCGGAACCGGCTCGGGTTTGAGGCCGACTTTGCCCGCCCAAGTGCCCAACTTCCAATCGAAGCCGGTGACGCCGGAAACGGTGACCTTCAAGGGCCATCCCAACAAATCGTGGATGACGGCCTTTTTGAGCATTTTCACCGGCACATTCATGCCATAGAAACTTTCCTTGAAGCGGAACCAGGTGTTGAGTCGGAAAATACGCTCGTGTTTTTCCACTGCGGCCACCATCGCCATGGCTTCGCCGATGGTCCGGCTCATCGGTTTTTCGCACCACACGTCCTTGCCGGCCTTGGCGGCGGCGATGGCCATGAGCGCGTGCCAGTGCGGCGGGGTGGCGATGTGGATGATATCGATGTCGGGACGGGCAATGAGTTCGCGGAAATCATGATAGCCCTTGACGCCGCTGGCCTCACCGCCGGCGTCGCGCATGCGTTCGGCGAGGTGGTTGCTATCCACATCGCAGAGGGCCAGCAATTTGCCGGGCATGGTGAGGTGGGAGGCGCTGATGCCGCCGCAACCGATGATGCCGCGAGTGAGGACCTGCGAAGGAGGGGTTTGGCCATTGAGCCCGAGCACGCGGCTTGGGACAATCTGGACCGTCGCCATGGCGGCGAGGGCTTTGAGGGTTTGGCGACGAGTGATCATAATGTCAAAGGCTTGTTATTCAAATGTCAAAGGCTTGTTATTCAGGCGTCCGCCTTACGGGTGAAACTCACATTTAGCACATGGCTGCCGTGTTGGTCGGTGTTGTGCATCTTGCCGGACCAGACGATGAGGCCGTGCGAGGTGGACTTTTTGAGGGTGAGGATGGCGCTCTGGACGTCGGCCGCATATTCGGTGAGCACGAGCTCTCCGTGTGCCGTGTTCTTGCCCTTGAGTTTGAGGATGACCCCGGAATTGTCAGGGTGATAGTAGTGCCCGACGACGTTGCCATCTGCCTGCCAAGTGAGCACAAACACGGCGCTGTGAACGCCCACACTGCCGACATACGTCTGGGCCGCGCCGATCGGCACGTTGGACGCGTCATCGATAGGCGGCGGCGTTGGAGGAGGCAACGGCTTGGACGGGTGGGTACACGAAACCAGTCCCATCGGAAGCAGCAGCAAAACAGCGAGGATTTTATTTTTCATGAAATCGGGCAGCAGGGATATTTCTTGTTGCGGCGTCAAGCTGGCCAAACACCCGCACCTTGCCAAGCATCAATTG
>CAIKHZ010000197.1 GCA_903827375.1 Akkermansiaceae bacterium | reverse complement strand
CGACGCCACCGTGGACGGCCTCAACTATGCCATCCAAGGCAGCACCGACCTGACAAATTGGACGGCCACAGTCACTCCCGTGCAGCTGATCAATCCCGGCCTGCCGACACTGCCAGCCGGCTACCAATACGTTAGCTTCAGTCTCAATGGCTCCGACGGGCTGCCCGGCAAGGGATTCCTGCGCGCCCAAGTTGTCAGACCATAGGCGGGTATCGAGCAAAGCCGTTTCGCGCTTCGCCTGCCACACGCACTCCATACCTGTGCTGCTCACCTGCGGCCGCTGCATGGAGTGCGTTGGGCAGGGCCGAGCCTCAGAACTCAGTGTTCGACCTCCCGTGGAACATGCCCCAGGAACGCCGAGCCCTGGGAACGCCGAGCCCCGGGAACGCCGAGCCCCAGCTCGGCGAGAACCCGCTTTACAGGCCAAATTCTTCGATTTTCCACACCCTCAGCCAGCATCGGGTTCTGCTGCTCAAAAGCGCCACGGGGTCGAGCCAGTCCCCTTATTTGAAATTGCGGTCAAACTCAGGAGCCGCGCAAGAATATTTGTCGGTTGTAGCGGCGTGTCTATGACCGCCGATGACCATGAATCGCCAATGAATCCGCTGCCTCGACAAGGGTCACTTCATTGGCTATCGGCGGTCACAGACACGCCGCTAGAAGACAGCTCAGATATTTCTCCCCAGGGACTTATGCCCCGCCAAATATCTTCCAAGGTTAGGGCAGCCTCGCACAGCCGACGCATAGGGAATCCGACTTGCTCAAACCCGTGGCGCTTTTGAGCTCGACCACTGAGTTCTGTGTCGCAGAAAAAGATAAAACTTTCCGCTAATTTTCTTGACGTCTGGCCAAGGCATTTAGTTTTTCTTATTTCAGCTTGCCGCTCAGATTGATTGACCGAGCGCGCCGGCTGAAATCCAAACCCGTTAGTTGAAACCCATTAGATAATCCCCATTATGAAAAACAGGCCCGCATTTCGTCTGATCCAGACAGGATCCCCCGCCGCGTATATACTTGCCACCGCAATTGCTGCCCTTTTGGCGGCCCCTTGGATCAGTGCGAGCGATTTTTCCTGGGATCCAGCGGATGACGCCAATGGCGGTGCTAATATCTGGGATACGACGAGTCTGTATTGGGACCCGGGCAACACGGCGGTGGCGTCGGACAGCGGGATCCAATGGACGAACAGCGCGGCCAACAACGCATTTTTCGCTGGTTCGGGAGGGATGATCACGCTTGGCACCAGCATCAGCGCTGGAGTTCTCAACTTCAGCAGCGCGGGATACATCATCAACACCGGGACCAACACTCTTACCCTGAACTCGGCCAGTGCCGGCAGCGCCGCCACCATCAATTTTGATAACAGCGGCACCCTCGCGCTCCTCAACAGTGGTGACGGAATGGGCTCGCTCCAAAGCATCAATTTCCTGGAAAACGTCACGCTGGCCGCCAACTCAACCATCTCGGTGAATCGCAGCGGCAGCGTGGCTATTAACAAGACGCTTCAGCTCGGTGAATTGACTCTCGGTGCCAATGCGTTGACCGTAAGCAACAGCAGCGGATTCGGCTTGGAGTTTACTGGCGCAACGACGCTGACTGCGGCACCCACATTGAGTGTCGCTAACATTGGTGCCTCGAATGTGGTCAGTGGCCTCACTTTGACCGGCCCGGTGAGCGGTGGGTTCGGCCTCACCAAGTCAGGGGCTGGCACCCTCGTGCTGGCTAGCACATCCAACACCTTCGGCAGTGGTGGTTCACTCATTGATGTTACCGGCGGCATCCTGCAGGCCGCGTCCAATGGCGCACTTGGCGACGGTGCCAATGTGGTGCGTCTAAGCGCCAACAGCGCCACCCAAGGGCTGCGGTTGACGGGCGGGAGCGTGGCCAACCCTTACGCCTACACGCTCACCGGACGCACGATCAACCTCAATGCTGCCTCTAGCGGCATTGATGTTACGGAGTTTACCACCGCGACGCTCGACACAGCCTTGGCCAGCAGTGCCGCCACTAACACCCTTCAGAAAAATGACAATGGCGTGCTCGCTTTCGCCAGTGGAGTGGACAACAGCTCCTTGACGGGTGCTTGGACCATTAACGCCGGTGCCATACGAATCTCCAACAATCTGAATCTGAACTCAGGTGCCACCGCCTTGACGGTTGCCAGCCGTTCCGCTCTGCAGTTGACCGGGGGCGCCAACCTCAACCGCAGCGGTGTTTTCACGCTCAATGGTGGCGGTTTTAGCAATGCGGGTGCCTTGCAGAGTGTCGGTGGCAGCAACACGGTCTCGAGTTTGATCACCTTGGGATCCGCCACCACCATCGGCGCGGACATGGGTTCCAGTTTGAACATCTCAGGGGGAATAGCGCCTGCTGCGACGACCTTGGCGACGGCGCTGGCGAGTGGGACGGCATACACAACTCTGAGTGTTGCGGCGTTGCCAGTGGCTGTCGCCAGTGGGCAGGTCATCACACTCAACAATGGTGGAACGATCCAGAATGTTGTGGCAAGTGCGGCTGCAAGTGCCGGTGCCACCTCGATCACGGTTACCTCCTTCACGGCAAACGCGGCTTACGGGATAGGTGCAACCACCACGCCCAATATCCCCCTGACCTTGTCAGGCGGCGGCACGATCAATATCAGCAGCACTCCAGTGAGCAGTGCTGTATCCGCTATCACCCACATCGGCGGCGGCACTCTGGCGATCACAGCCAACAGCGCGGCGATGGTTACCCCGATCACCCTCGATTTCGGAGGCACCCTCAGCCTAAGTGGCGCAGGTGTGTTAGGCGGCGGCGCGGGCACCACCTCTATCAACAGCAACAACGGCAATCAGTTCGGTCGGATCGACAACACCGTGCTCTCCAGTAGCGCCCTCGCTGCTGGATTCCAAGTCGGTAGCTTCGTGACAGGGCAGATGGTGATTGGAATGAGTGGAACCACCGCCTATCTCAGCGGCTCGCCAAGCGGTACGGCGATCACTTCTGCCACGGCTGTCAATTTCACGAGCGGTGTCCAGGCCTTGGGTGGCAGCTCCATCGTGCTCGACAACAGCAGCACTAACATGAACAATCGCCTTGGCGGCCGCGCTGTCGGCTTGGGCACCGGCGGAAGCTTGACCCTCACGTCTAGCGCTGCGGGGAATGTTTCTGAAACGGTCGGCGGTTTTGTGTTAGAGATGGGTCACAGCACCGTCACCTTAAACGCCGACCCGAGTTCGCAAACGAACTTTATTGCGCCCGGGTTGAATCCCCGTGGAAACACTGAACCCACCGCCTTGATTCGTGGCTCCAACCTGGGCTCGGCTGCGGGACCCGGCGTCGCCACATTCAAGTTCACCGCCGCACCGACGTTTGTTGGTATTACCACCGCCACTGGCACGCCCACCACTCAGGGAATCCTTCCACAAGTCATCGTTGACTCCAGCGCCACGGGGTATGGAACCAGTTTCGCCACCACCAGCGGCGCGGGTCAGGTATTGCGCCCATTGACCGCAGGCGAATTAACCAGCGGCAATGCCATGACTGCTGCGGCCAATGTGTTGGTGAGTGCGGCCAGCACGACCTCGGCCGCTTGGACGAGCGCTGGCAATGTGAACTTAGCCACCAACTCGCTAACGTTGAACAGCGGTGGCGGAGTCAATATCGCCGCAGTCACGCCTCTCTTCGGAAAACAAGGGAATATTCTAACCATCACCAGCGGCGGTCTGCTGGCAACCGGCACGAACTCGATCAGCGGCGGCATTCTCCAGTGGGGCGGCGGCCAGCTAGACGTGTTCACGCCTGGCGCCAACGCCGGTGCCAGCACACTCACCATTTCCAGCCGGCTCGCCAGCGCCGGACTCGTCAAGGCCGGTGGTGGCACGCTCGTCCTGAGCAACACCAGCCCGGCTTATCCCGGGTTATCCGCGAACGCCATCGGTAATATCGGCAACCATGCCAGCAACGTCTATATCAACGATGGAACACTAAAACTCGCTGCTAACAACGCGATTTCAACAGGTGGTTCGGCGGCCGGCACGAACGATGGCAGTTCACTCACCGTTTCCGGAACCGGCATTCTCGACCTCAATGGCCACACCCAATGGGTGGGTAAGTTGACCAATCAGTTCTTCAACGACAACCTCAGTCCGGCTAATCCCTTGGTCATGGCCGGAGGTACCATCACCAATACCTCTGCCAGCCCAGCTAGTTTGCTGGTACAAACCGGCAACCCAGGCGGCGCGATGACCTTCTCATGGGGCGGGACCATCTCCGGAAATGTCGGATTCTCCTTCTATGGCAGTTCTAACAAACAAAATTTCCAAGGACCCGGCACATACACCGGTCCCACGCTAATCAGCGCCGCCAATCTCACGCTCAGGGACTTCGGCACAATGAGCGGCACCTCGACTCTCGAGATCAATTCCACCACGTTCACGGTGGATAATAACGGCGGCCTCGCCAACATCAACAACCGCTTGAACGGCTCAGGCGGACTCCTCCTGAATAACGGCACTTTGGCCTATCAAGGCCGTGCACAGACAGCCTCGGTGGATGGCGTTGGGGCGGCGACCCTCAACCAAGGTGTGTCCGTCATCACGGTCACCGCAGGGGGGACCGGGGTGAATTCGGCGGACTTCTCTCTCGGCAGTCTGGCCAGAACCAGCAATTCGGCTGCGACCGTCGAATTTTCTGGAAATGGCACGCTTGGTGCCATCGGCAGCGGCCAGGGCCGAATTTCCATCACGGCAGCGCCTGCTTTAACTAATAACATCATCGGCCCTTGGGCACTCGCCAATGGCAACGCTTTTGCCACCTACATCCCCTACAGTTCGACTGGAGGCGTTAATGTCGGCGGCGTCGGCGGCCTGGGATCGGTCGGGTGTCCCGCTTTCGATAGCACGGCTGGAAGCTTCAACGGTATCAATCAGCCGTCATGGAATGCATCTGCTGGCACCGTGGCAATCTCCGGCGCGGTCACCCTCAATACCTTGTCCACCAATAGTTTGACGTTCGCCAATAATAGCGACGTCCTCAATCTGGCCGCGGGCGGCTTGTTGCTCAACACCGGGAGCAACACCGTTGGAACGGCTGTCGGCAATGGCAGCATCACTGCTGGTGGAACCGCCTCCAGCGGCGTTCAGGACCTTTACTTTTGGACAGGAACCAACAACAACAATACGAACATTCTTCGCTCCACAATCATCGACAACGGCAATGGTGCCCAAACCCGCCTGGTGGTGACCTCCCGTGGTGATGGCAACCGCCCATTAACGATGTTTAACGGAACTAACAGCTATACCGGCGGCACCGTCCTGAACACCAGTGTGAATCTTCAGGCCACATCCGGAGTGGTCATTCCCAATGACGCCACGGGCCTCACCGGCTTGGTTCTCAATAACTCGACTTTGGCCATGACCGTGAGTTCTGGTCAGATTGCATCGGGCAATGTCGTGACTCTCAATGGCGGCTCGAACCTGTCTCTCTTCGGAAACAATACCTTGGCCGGACTTAGATACACGAACAACTATGGCTCGGCTGCCCCCACCGTAACCAGTGGCGGAACGCTGACTCTGACCGGTGGCATCACAACCACTTCGGAGAGCGACGGCAACGGCGGGGCCGCTGTTGTTGGACTGGTCAGCCTCCCCAGCGGCAGCACCTTATCGATCGGGGCCGCCACTTTCAACACCTTGGTGATCAATCCTATTCAGGCCGACTTTGTCTTCAATGGAGTTACTGGCGCGGGATCGTTCACAAAATCCGGCAACGGAGTCATGCAATTCAACGCCATCGGTGCCCTCAGCGGTACCCTCGATGTCACAAGCGGCGGCTTGCAAAGCGGCGGGACCAATGGCGGATCCCGACTGTTGGATGTGACCCTTGAAAACGGCACTTGGCTCAACCTCAATGGCAACACAGCCCTGTTCGGTTCGCTGGCAACTCCCGCTTCGGGCACCGGGTATGTGACTAACTCCGGCGCACTCAACACACTTACCGTCGGCTCATCCAATGCCAGTTCAACCTTCGCTGGGGCGTTCCAGCGCTTCAGCGACAGCACAGTCAACCTGATCAACCTGACCAAGATCGGCACCGGAATCTTGACCCTCACCGGTAACTCCAGCACGGCCAGCGGCACCCTGACTATCAATAGCAGCAGCGGTGGCGGCGTGACCTTCAGCGGCAACGGCGTGAACAATTTCGTTAGTGCCGCAGTGACCGTTAATCCTGATAGCACGCTGGTGCTCGACAACAGCGGCGTCAGCGTCAACAACCGCCTTGGGGGCGCTCTGGGTGCCGGTGGCACCGGTCTGACTCTCTCCGGTGGTACGCTTGTCTTTACGGCAAACAGCAGCGGCACGAGCGAGACGGTCGGAGCCACGGCTTTTAACAGCGGACAGTCTGTGGTTAGCATGACTCCGGGTTCCACCGGCACGACACTGCTTGCCGGGACTGCCCTCAGCAAGGCCGTGGGTGGCCAGGCTCTGGTCACTGACACCGGGTATGGCGGCATCGGCCTTAGCGCCACAAACTTGATGACATTCACGAGTGGCACACCTGCTCTGGCAACTGGTGGTAGCACGACCAACGCGGTTTTGGGGTGGATGCGGGTCAATGACGGTGTCGATCCTATCGGCTTTGCAGCGTACGGAGCTAACGGCATCCGAGCCCTCGCGGCAAATGAATATGCAGCAACTATCACGGCGGGTAACTCGGCTAACGTGGCCCTGATCACAGCACCGGCCCTGGCGAATGCAACCACCGTGAACAGCCTAACCTTGAACAGCGGCGGTGCAGTCAGTGGATCTAGCCAAACCTTGACGATTACCAGTGGTGGTCTCATCACAAACACCGGCAACACAGGCATCAGCACCGGGTTCCTCGCATTCGGTGGAACTGAAGCCAGCATCCACGCCGTGGCTGATACCAGCATCAATGCCGTCATTACCGGTAGCAACGGCCTAGCCAAGGACGGTTCCGGCAATCTCACACTCGGTGCACGCAATCCATACACCGGCCAGACGACGATCAATCAAGGCAGCCTGACCCTTGCCGGCGGAAATAACACATTGGCGGCTAACAACGCCTTGGTGGTGAACAAAGGCGGCACTCTGACCTTGGGTGCCAACAACCAGTATGTCGCCAGCATCGTAACCCCCGGCACCGTCGAAAATTCCGGAGGCAGCATTGGCGGCAGCGGCGTTCTAACCACCAATGGCTCAAACGGCACCTTCGCCGGGTCGATTGGTGGCTCGGTGAATCTCGTCAAGGCAGGCTCAAATACCCTGACTCTGGTGAGCGGCAACCCAACAACTGGAGGCATTTCGGTGATCGGCGGCGGCCTAACACTTAAAGATGGTGGCACTTTGTCCGGCGTGACCGGCGTACCCGCGATCAAGGTCAACTATGCAACTATCACCCTTGATAATACCAATTTTGGGAATAACAACGACCGGTTGAATGATGCCGCTCCGATCACCCTTAACGGCTCCACGATCACCTATAACGGCGCTCCGTCCGTGGCATCCACCGAAACCATCGGCGCGCTCACTCTTGCGTCGGGTCTATCCCGATTGAATGTCAACCCCTATCTGGCGACCAATAGCGTGAATGCGGGCGGGGCGGACCTGACAATCGGCAGTCTGAACCGGGTCGCCGGCTCTGCCGCCACCGTTTATTTTGCACCGAGCAACAACGGTGCCACCAGTCTGGGAACTGCCGGCCTAGCCAGTGCCCGCGTCAATTTCACCACCGCGCCGACGTTGACCAATAATATCATCGGGCCTTGGGCGATAACCATGATCGTAGGCAACCAGAACGGCTTGCAGGACTTCGCAAGCTACATTCCCTACACCACCGTCAATGGCGTCACCACTGGTGGCGTCGGCAACTTGGGATCCACGGGATATCCCGCCTACGACAGCGTAGTTGCCTTGAACAATGTGAACCAGTCCAATTGGAACGTGAAGAGTAATGGAACAATCACAGGTTCCAATACGATCTATTCCCTCAATGACAACCAGCCAGTCTTCAGCACGCCTACAGACATGGTCAACCTGGTTTCCGGCGGCTGGATCCTCGGTGGAAACAGCCAACCCATTGGTACGGCATTGGATAGCGGGCGCATCACAGCTGGCGGAACTAACACAACCGGCATCAATGACTTGTATCTCTATAACTATGCCAATGGTCGAACCTTCAATTCCAGGGTCGTTGATAACCCTAGCGGCGGCTCGGTGAGGCTGGTCCTCGTCGCCGGCGACGGCAATATCATCACCATGCTCAATAACCTCAATAGTTATACCGGCGGCACCGTCCTGAATCAGTGCCTGGTGACGCTCGCCGCCACCTCCGCCGGCTCGAATACCAATGGGGTGAACGTCATCCCCGCTGGTGGTTTGACTATCAACAACACCACCATCACGGAAACGGTTGCAGCAGGGCAAATCAACCCCACCAATGTCGTGACGCTCAACGGTGGCTCGGGTCTGACGCTGTTCGGTAATGACACCTTGGCCGGACTCGTCTTCAACAGCAATGGTGGCACCAGCACTCCAACTGTTAGCATTGCCGCGAATACGACGCTTACCTTGAGCGGGGATATTTCCTCGACCCCGAATAACGTGGCCGTCATTCCCATCATCAAGCCCGTGAGCGGCACCGCCAACTTGGATCTCAATAACTCGACCGCGCATAATATCACGGTCGCAGCCCTGCCGCAGGCGGCCACGACGATGGCACCCGGCTTCAACTTGCCGGGATTGGACATCACTGCGGTGATCCAGAGCGCTACGCCAGCCAACGGCGGCTTTACCAAGCTCGGCGATGGCGTGCTCGAATTGAATGCCGTCAACACGTTCAACGGCGGCCTGGTGATTAATGCCGGTGCCGTGCAAGCGGACCAGACGCAGGCCATCGGCGGCACGACAAACACCGTGACGCTCAACGGTGCTACCGCCGCTTTGTGGATGAACACCGGCACTGTGGCTTCCGCCACCAATACTTTGTTGGTTGGCTCCAATGGCGGTCAGTTGGCCGACGTCGGTGGCGACCGCACCTTGGCAGCGCCGGTAACGCTCAACGGCCCACTCAATGTCAGCCTGTCCGATCCTACCGCCAACAATGTTGACCGCGCGGTGACCATCAGCCAAGCGATCACCGGCGGCGGATCACTGACGGTCACCGGCAATATTGCCAACACGACGAAGAGCTTGATCCTATCTAACGCAGGCAACATCTACAGCGGCGGTTTGACCATCAACTCCGGCGGCCGGGTGCAACCCACCGGATCAGGTATCATCGGAAATAATAGCGGCAGCTTGACCATCAACACGGGCGGCGTGCTCGATCTCAACGGTACCAGCCAGGTGGTTGGCAACTTCACCGGCAGCGGCGGATCTCTCACCAGTAGTGCGGCGGGGACACCGATGCTCACAATCGGCACCGGTGACGCCGGCGGTGGAAACTTCGCAGGTGCCATTTCTAACGGTAGCGCGACGGTCTCCCTGACCAAGGTTGGCGCTGGCCAGATCACTCTCTCCGGCAGCAACCCGTACGGCGGCAGCACCTCTGTCAACAACGGCACGCTGCTCATCAACGGTGCCAATACCGGCAGCGGCACCGTCAGTGTGGCTGCTGGTGCCACCATTGGCGGTACAGGCTCCATCGCCGGCGCTCTCAATGTGAGCGGTGCGGTTTCTCCCGGTGGTGCCACCATCGGCACCCTGACGTCCGGGGCTGTGACATTCGCCAACAATTCGACCTACAACTATCAAGTCAACTCGAGTGTGGCTGCCAGTGCCGGTGCCGACCTGCACATCGTCAACGGCGCATTGAGTCTGGGCAGTCAAGTCGCCCTCAATCTTGCCAATCTTGGCAGCGGTACCTTTGCCGCCGGCACCGTGTTCTCGCTATT
>CAIKHZ010000196.1 GCA_903827375.1 Akkermansiaceae bacterium | reverse complement strand
CTCCTTGAAAATGTGGGCGGGACGCCCACTCTCCTTGAGAATGTGGGCGGGACGCCCACCCTCCTTGAGAATGTGGGCGGGACGCCCACTCTCCTTGAGAATGTGGGCGAGACGCCCACCCTCCTTGAGAATGTGGGCGGGACGCCCACTCTCCTTGAGAATGTGGGCGGGACGCCCACTCTCCTTGAGGCATTCTGCGATCACGGCGTCGCCGTCAACTCGGGGTTTCTCGATGGGCTGGCTACCGCTGCCGCCAAGGCAACGATGATCGACTGGCTTGAGGCGAACCATATTGGCCGCCGCCGCATTCAATACAAATTGCGCGATTGGTTGTTTTCGCGCCAGCGTTACTGGGGTGAACCATTTCCCATCGTGTGGAAGGACGGTCATCACCAAGCGATTCCCGAGTCCGACTTGCCGCTGCTGGCACCGCCGCTCGACGATTACAAGCCCAGCGGGTCGCCCGAGCCGCTGCTGAGCAAGGCCCGCGAGTGGGTCGAGCTTCCAGATGGCTTCATCCGGGAAACCAACACGATGCCTCAGTGGGCCGGGTCTTGTTGGTACTACCTGCGCTACTGCGACCCGTCCAACACCGGGCGTTTCATCTCTCATGAGGCCGAAGCCTATTGGGCCGGCAAACGGGACAAGGCCGACCCGCCCGTGCCTGCCGCCACCGGCATGATCGACCTTTACGTTGGCGGCACGGAACACGCCGTGTTGCATCTGCTCTATGCCCGGTTCTGGCACAAGGTCCTCTTTGACCTCGGCCACGTCACCACTCCGGAGCCTTTTCAGAAACTCGTCAACCAGGGGCTCATCCTCGGCGAGGACGGTCAGAAAATGTCAAAATCCCGCGGCAACGTCGTCAATCCCGACGATGTGGTCAGCGAATATGGTGCCGACGCCTTGCGGCTCTATGAGATGTTCATGGGCCCGCTCGAGCAGGTGAAGCCGTGGATCATGCAAGGGGTCGAGGGGGTTTCTCGGTTTCTAGCAAAAGTCTGGCGCCTCGCCTGCGAAGAGCAAGACGGCGAGTGGCGGATATCTCCGAAAATCCAAGATGTCCCCTGCACCGACAAGGAATTGCTGCGGATCCTTAACGACACCATCAAAAGAGTGGGGGAGGAAATTGAGGCGCTCAAATTCAACACGGCGATTTCCTTCATGATGACCTGCACCAAGGCATTTATCGCGGCAGAGGTGGTTCCACGTGCCGAATTTTTCCAGTTTCTAACGATTCTAAACCCCTTCGCTCCACACCTCACAGAGGAAATTCACCATCGCCTCGGCGGCACTTCGATGCTCTCAGAGGCCGCTTGGCCCATCTACGATCCGGCCGCGTTGGTTCGCAGTACGATCGAACTGATCATTCAAGTAAACGGGAAATTGCGCGAGCGCTTGGTGATTGCCAAGGATGCCGATGAAGCCGCTGCCACTGACGCCGCCTTGGCCTGCGCCAAGGTCAGGGACCACACCGATGGCAAAACCATCCATAAAATCGTCTATATCCAAGGCAAACTCCTGAATATCGTCGCCTCTTGAGCGGTTTTTAGAAGGATTTCACGGCAAGGCGCATGAAGTGGTGACCTTGAACGTCGGTGAGGGTGTAGGTGGTTCGTCCGCTGCCACTGGAGGCGGATGCCACAGTGGCACCGGAATTGCCGAGTGCGTTCCACGGCCCGGTTCCCCTCTTTTCAATGATGGTGGTCCACGAGCCACCTAGATCGTTGGCAACCTGAACGTCATAAACGATATCCACAGGTGCCGGATCGGGAAGATTGAGGGCCATGGTTAAATGTCCTGCCATCGCGGTGATGAGCGGCATTTGGCTGATGCCGTTGGCACCGATGGCGCTGGCACCATTCCTACCCAAGGCGTATTCGACGCCGTTACTCACACCGTCGTGATCCGCATCCTGGGAAAATCCCTGGGCTCCAGCCGCCAAGCCGGTAGCCCACACCGCGTACGGCGACGCCGCTTGCGTCAGTAAGCACGTTTGACCTCCGATGCTGATCACGGCACTGCGCGGGCTGGCCGTCGCGTTCGCCAAGCAACTGATCGTCACCGTCCCGTTGCCACTGCCCGATGCAGGGCTGACTAACGCCCACGCTTGGTTGCTTGATACCTGCCAGTCGGTATTTGACGTGACCGCGATGGTGGCGGTGGAGTTGGCGGCGTAGGAAGCCGCGATGGAGGCTGGGATGGTGGTGAGGGCTGGGGCGAGGGAGGGGGCGATCACTGCCAGGCGAAGGAACCGGTAGCCATGGGAGTCGCTGATGGCGTAGGAGGTGCGCCCGCTGCCATTGGGGGATGACAGGACGGTGGCACCGGAATTGCCGATGGCATTCCACGGACCGTTGCCGGATTTTTCCATGATGATGGTCCATGGGCCGCTGGGATCATTGCTGGCATGGATATCGTAAATGATATCTTGGGGAGCGGGTTGCGGCAGACTCAGAGTGATGGTCAAATTGCGCAGCGTGCCGCTGCCGGCCACCGTGAGCACAGGCATTTGCGAGACTCCGTTGCTGCCGGTTACGCTGGTCGCATCGCGACCTAGGGCGTATTCGATGCCGTTGCTCACGCCGTCATGATCGGCATCCTGAGTGAATCCTTGGCTGTTGGCCGGCAATCCTGCCGCCCACAACGCATAGGGTGAGGCGGCTTGAGTTAGGATGCAAGTCTGTGACCCCATCGTGAGGGTCGCGCTGCGGGTTGCCGCGTTCGGGTTGGCCGCGCAAGTCACCGTCACGGTGCCGCTGCCGCTGCCGGACACCGGGCTAACCACCGCCCACGCTTGGTCGCTGGATAGGCTCCAGCCTGCAGAGTCGGCGTCAGTCACGGCGATACTCGCAGTGGAATTGGCCGCATAGGCGGCGCTGGCGGTGGCTGAGATCGTGGGTTCGGCAGAGGCACTGATGGTCCAATCATCAAACAGCATCCAGTTGTTGCCGGGGAAACCGACGGTGGTGATGTACCAGCGTGCCGAGAGTGAGCCGAAGGTACGGGCTGCCAGGTTGGTGCCGCTGACCGGGCGCTGGGTGAACGGTGCGGAGGTGATTACTTGCACCCCGCCGACAGTGGCCGTCCACGTATTGGTCTTGTAGTTGATGTGCATGGTCACCTCGACCACCGTGCCATAGAGCGACGAGAGGCTCAGCCCGGTGTCGGTGTAGGGGGAAGCCGTGCTGGAAGTATTGAACTCATTGGCATCATAGCGAAACAGTTCGTTTCTGGTCAGGTCGAAGGTCAGTCCGCCCAGCACCTTGTCATCCCAGTTGTACACCAGCAATTCGAAATCATCGTTGCGACTGTTGGTGGATTGGTTTAGGCCAATCTGGCAGTAGAAGTCGATGATGGGCTTATTGCCGGCGAGCACGGGTTCGCTATCGACTTTTCGGCCGACGCGGATGAACTGGGTGGTGCTGGGTGGAGCGGAAGAACCGAGATAGCCGAGGGCAGCGGTTTGACCCATGCCCGGTACCAAATCGCTGTCAATAGCGGCAAATGGATAACAAAGGGAAGTGGCGACGGTGACGGGGTTGACCACCATTGCCCAGTTGCCAGTGCCCACCAATTTGGGCGCTGCCGCAGTGCTCACCCCGGCCGTAAACGGTGGGGTCTCAGTTGATTCAAAGCCCGTGCTATACAAGACTCCGCCGTTCCCTGTTAGAATAGAGGCGGCGAGAGCGAGGATGACGAGGCAACGAGTCCGGGTGAGGGGGGCAATGCGAACCGGCAGGCAGTGCATGGGCAGACGGTGAGTTTGCGGCGCTAAACGAAAAAGCGGCCCGGATTCCCGGGCCGCTTGATGATACGGATCAATTTGCTACAAATCAACTCAAACCCTTAGTTCGATGGCGTTGGGGGAGTTGTGACTGGAGGGGGGATGACAGGGATGACCGGCGGTGTGGGTGCCGGAATCGCGTCATACTCGGCTTTGGCCAGTTTACCATCGGCATTGATGTCAGCCTTGCGGAACATGTCGCGGGCCACCAGTGCCGGGATGTGGCTGGCGCAAGCCGCCATGGCAAACTCCATCGGATCAACGAACCCGTTGGCATTCTTGTCTGCAGTCGCGAACGCGGGCAGTGCCTGCGGGGTAGGTGGCGCAGGCGGCGGGCCTGGATCCTTCACCGGCCATTCATCGGGGGTGATTCCGTTATCGGTGTTGGTATCGAGTTTGGCGAACATGGCCGCGATCTCGTCGGCGGTTAAGCCCGGCATCATTTTCAAGAATGTCGAAAATTCTTCGGGACTGATGATGCCGTCATGATTGGTATCGACCATGAAGAAGAACGGCAGGAGTTGTAGGGGAGGCAGGGCTGGCGGCGGAGGTGGCTGCGGGCAGGCGACGAGGAACTCGGCCAAGCTGATCTTGCTGTCCTTATTGACGTCCAAGAAGTTGAAAAGTTTGGTTACTTCGGCGGCTGGCATCCCTTTGGGCACGCTTGCCGTGAATTCGGCCAAGGACAAGAACCCGTCAGCATCTGTGTCAGCGTCGGTGAAGCGTTGTTTGCGGATGGCGTCGATCTGGTCGCGGCAGGCTTTGCGGGCGGCCTCGATTTCGGTGGGCGAGAGGACGCCGTCACCATTGAGGTCCCATTTGTCGAGGGCGGTTCTTGAGATGTCACCTTGAGTGCGGCCGGCCAAGCCTTTGCGGGCGGCTTCGCGTTCTTCGGCGGAGAGCACTCCGTCATTGTTGGTGTCGTAGGGTTTGAGGAACTCAGGCAGAGTTCCGTTGCCGAAGCTGCGGCCGGACTGAGCCTTGACTGACATGCCGGTGGCAAGGAATGCCCAGGCAACAAGCGCGATGGTTAGTTTCATGGTGGTGTATGGCGGTTGAACTGGAATGGGCGATCTGCCGTGAGCAGGGGGTGAGACCGGCATGGACAGGTGGCTTACATGGATGGAGACGAAGCGAAAGCGGGGCAGTTACAAATTTGCAAAAAAAAGATCACTCGTTTCCGGAGATGGTGTGAGCGTCTTTGGTTGGGGGGACGGTTGCAGCGGGTGCTGTGGTGTCGCCAGCCGGGGTGGTGGTGGCAGGCGTGCTGGCTGTTGCGGCGGCTGAGCTGCCGCTCACTGCGGGGGTGCCATTGTTCAGCTGTGAGGAAACGCCGCTGATGTATTCGGACCACCAAGCGCTGCGTTCGTTGGAATCCTGAAGATAGGCGGCGATTTGAGCCGTGGAAAGTTCGGCGAGGAGCGTTTGCTGCGGGGTGTTGGCCAGCGGTTTTAGGGGGGCTCCGTCCATCATCATGCCGGGCACAAAGCTTGGCGAGGTGCGGGCCAAGGCTTCAAACACCCGTTGTTGTTGCTCGGTGCCCAATTCCAGCAAAGGAATCAGGCGCGCCAGCTCATGGTTGGCTTCCCGATCGACCGATTCGGCACGTTGTTCCAATTCAGCATGCGAAAACGGGCCGGGATGAGTATTGGCCGGGTTTGGCCTGGCCAGTGAATGATTGGGCCCCTCGAGCACAGGCTCAATTGGGCTGCCAGCTTCATCGGTGGTTGCTGCAGAATTCAGCGGGCGGTGGTGGGTGGAGCGGTCGCCAGCGGTTCTAGTGGCGCTGCGTGTGGTCACCTCGGCGGCGGGTGGCGGTGGCTGTGGTTCGCCGTGGCGGAATACCACCATGGCAATGGCAATTGCGAAGAGGCAAGCAGCAAGAAACGTCCAGAGGTGTTGCATGGCTGTGGGTTGTTAGGTTTTGCTGTGGGTTGAGTGAAATTTAGAGATCGGGAGGTGGCGTGGAAGGGTCTTTGAGCAGTGGGGCAAAGCGCAGTTTGATGTCTTCGCGCAAACGCAGGCTCATGCGATCAAGCGCCGGCACTTGATCGGGCTGCAGATGGGGGCGCAATTCATCGTGGACTCTGAGCACTTGCAAATGCAGCTGAAATAGAGCCCGCTCGCGGTCAATGTCCATTTTTCGCGATGCTTCCTGCAGCACTGGCCGGATTTTTTGCTGCTGGTCGGTGCTGAGCTGCAATTCCCGGCTGAGGGTGACCATCGCCCGGTCTGTCCAATGGCTGGCGGCCTCAGCGGAGTTGCTGGGTGGAGGGGTTGGTGCGAGTGGAGGATTGCGGACATCGTGACCGTACCAACCCAAAGCGATGCCGCTTGCTAGGATCACGAGCAAGGCCACTGCCACTTTTCCACGTTGGAGGTTGCGGTTCATCGGGCATTAAAGAGGTGGAATTTCCAATGTGGAGGAGGGTACGTCAAGTCGAAGTTGTATTTTGTGGCGGAGTGCAAAGCCCCCGAGCACCGCTGCTGCGGCTGCGGTAGCCAGCGCCAAGCGCCATGACCAGCGTTGCCAAAGCAAGGCGAGAAACTCCCGCCGGGCCTGCATCGCCCGGGCCACCACTCGCGCCACGAAACCCGCCGGAGCCGGTCCGCAGGCGGGTTGCGGATGCTCGACGGGCTGCTGTTGCCTGGCGGCGGCGGCAAATCGTTGCCAATGCTCTTCTGGGGGGATCGTCTTCATGTTGAGGCTTGCCTTTCCATGGCTGCGAGCCGCTCGCCCAGATGGCGCCGGGCCCGCATCGCGGTGACCTTGACTTTCGACTCGCCCCAGCCGGTCAATTCGGCCACTTCCCGCACTGGTCGTTGTTCCAAGTCCAACAAGCGGATGACGATCCGTTCGCGTTCATTGAGGCCGGAGAGCAGTTTTTCCAACACCACCAGCGTTTCTTCGCTGACGGTGGCTTGGGGCGTCGCCGTCTCCTGCATCAATTGGCTGACGAAGGTGGCTTCTTCCGCATTGAGGTCGGCGTAGCTCAAGACCCGTCGTGAGCGCAGGCTGCGCAATCGGTCGCGGCAGTGATTGATCGCGATACGTGCCACCCAATGGTCGAAGAGGTCATGCTCGGTGCGATATTGGTCGATTTTGGTGAAAACTTTCATAAAAACCTCCTGCACGTCGTCATCGTCATCACTGCGATTGGGCAAATGCGAGCGCACGATTCGGATGACTTGGGGGTACAACACGTCCACCAGCCGACGGGCGGCGGGTTCGTCTCCTTGCTTGACCAATGCGATTTCATGGCCCCAAGTGGATCCTGTGGGTGTCTCCACAATTTGATTCAATTTTCAGACGTTTGCCGGTTGGGCTTGGTTACAATCTATCGCCCCGGGGCAGAGTCAATCATCACGTCCGCATAGCCAATGGCAAATTCCAAGAGTCACACTTCCTGACCTCGACATTGAAGTGACTGGGAATTGGCGATGGATCCCGGAAGATGACTTGGCATCCTTCCGGGTTTCCGGGATTGGCATCCGGCCAAATCTGTTAGCCCGTGATTCGTCGCCGTTGGGCGCAATGG
>CAIKHZ010000195.1 GCA_903827375.1 Akkermansiaceae bacterium | reverse complement strand
CCACCATCACCTCCGCCGTCCTCGACCGCCTCCTCCATCACGGCGAAACCGTTGTGATCGAAGGCCCAAGCTACCGCATGAAAGATCGCATCGACAACTAATCCGCCAGCCCCGGGCCAACGCCCGATCTAACCGTGTCTAACTATCCGATTTTTAAACCGCCCGTTCTATCCGACGTTCACGCCGCCGCCCACATGGCCCCGCTGTTCTTAACGGCAGCCTGGTTGCGCCTGTGTGAGACACGGGCCGCGCGTGCCCAAAACAAAACCGACTCCGTGCCGGCAGACTCGAAACATCAGGTCCCCTGATTACTAACCGAAATTCTGTTTTGTGATCCGTCTCCGTCATAAATTCCTGATCCAGGGGTTTCGAATCTTCGACCAAATCATCCTAGTCGTTGTTTTCGTGTTGCTGGTCGGATTCGTCCAGGAGCGGGGGCACTTCAATTTTATGGGTGAAGTTCTGGAAAAGAGCTATCAGGCCTACGAAGGACTCGCGATGCTCGGCGTGCTTCTCGGCTGGTTCTTCATCTTCAACAGGCTGGTGCATTATGATTCAAACCGTTTCACAACGCTGAAGAGCCAAGCGATCGAGATAGCCAAGGCGATGGCGGTCACCAGTCTGCTGTTGTTGCTGGTAGGCGCTATGTTCTACATCAAGATGGTGACGCCTTCGCTGGTGTCGCTGTTTTTGCTTGTTGCGACGGCACTGCTGATTGGCAGCCGGGTGGTGCTGCGGTCATTGCTGGGAACCCTGAGGCGAAGCGGGTGCAATGCGCGTCACCTAGTGATCATCGGCGAGACAAACAAGAGCTTTGATCTCGCGGATCGAATCGAGACCCGGCTGGAGCTTGGATACGAGATTGCTGGGTTTCTCTTCGGCGAGGGCACCTGCGGCGGGCATTTGAGTGAGATCGAGGCTCGGTGGAAAGTTCTGGGTCCGGTGGGCAATTTGCGTCACCTGCTAGAGAATGGGGTGATTGATGAAGTGATGTTCTGCCTGCCGCTGCGTGACAATTTTCCGCTAGCATGCGATGTGGTTGGGCTGTGCAACGACTTAGGTGTGGTGGTGCGCGTGGTGCCTGACGTCGGGAATGCCTGGGTCCTCTCGAGGTCGCAGGTGGAGGATTTCGAGGGGGAGCAGGTGGTGACCTTGTTCCGGGAACGCATGCTGTGCCAGTTGTTCGTCAAGCGGGTTACGGATCTTTTTGGATCGGCTTTGTTGCTGATTCTGCTGAGTCCATTGCTGATTCTAGCAGCGGTTGCGGTGAAGTTCACGAGTCCCGGCCCGGTGCTGTTCGGCCAGGAACGGATTGGCATGAACAAGCGCCGGTTTCGTTTGCTGAAGTTTCGCTCGATGGTGGTTGATGCGGAGGAGCGCAAGAAGGATCTGGCGCACCTCAATGAGATGGATGGGCCGACTTTCAAAATCCGCAAGGATCCTCGGGTGACTCGGGTTGGAGCGATCCTACGCAAGTTTAGCATCGATGAGTTGCCCCAGCTGATCAATGTGTTCAAGGGGGAAATGAGCTTGGTAGGGCCTCGTCCCCCGCTGTTGTGTGAAGTGGATCTCTACGATTGGAGTGATCGGCGCCGCCTATCTATCATACCCGGGATTACCTGTCTGTGGCAGGTGAGTGGGCGCAACCAACTGACTTTCGAGGAGTGGATGATACTAGACCGAGAATATATCGACAACTGGTCGATCTGGCTCGATCTGAAGATTTTGCTTAAAACCATTCCGGTGGTGTTAGGCGGCAAGGGGGCCTCATGATATGAATACCACTGCAAGCAGAAGAGTTGAATTCTTGGGTTGTCCGGTGGATTGCCTGACGAGTGAGGAATTGTTGCTGGAACTGACGGAATCGATCCGTGGTTGGCAACCAGAGAAGATCATTCAGTTTGTCAACGCTAACAAGGTGGCGATGGTGAGGAAAGAACCGTGGATGGGTAAAGTTCTGGAGCGGGCGGACTACGTGCTGGCGGATGGTCAGCCGATGCTGCCGATGGCGGCGATGTTGGGGATCAGGATTCCGGAGCGGATTGATGGCATAGGGCTGATGCGGAAGTTGCTGAAGTTGGCGGAAGATGAGGGATTCTCGGTGTACTTGCTAGGAGCGAAGCAGGATATTGTGGAGGAGTGTGTAAGGCGGATTCGGGTTGAATTTCCACGTGTCATTGTGGCGGGATATCGTAACGGATACTTTACGGAAGCGGAGATGCCGGCTATAGCTGCGGCTGTGCATGAGGCAGCTCCGGATTTTCTTTTTCTGGGGATGGGGTCCCCGCTGAAGGAACTCTTGGCTGACGAGTAGAAGGAGCGATTCGGTGCCCGAGTCATCCAGGGAGTAGGCGGGACATTCGATGTGATGGCCGGCATCGTAAAACGCGCGCCCCTATGGATGCAACGCAACGGATTGGAATGGTTCTACCGGGTATTGCAGGAGCCCCAACGGATGTTTTGGCGCTATGTGAAGACCAATGCTGCCTGTCTCTTGACGTTTCTACGGGCCTTTGTAAACCGGTGGTTGGTTTCGCGCGGGCAGCAGTGAAGTCGAACCCGGGCAGCTTGCCAGTAAACCTATAAGTAGCATTTCAGTGGCTATGACCCATCGATTACAGGTATCCAATGGCACTTGCTTTCATCGGGACCGGAGTGGTTCCATCCAGACTTCCGGCGTTGCTGGAAATCAGGGGCGCGTGAAGCTGAGGGAGATGAATCGGCGGGCGGGATTGCCCGAGATCACAGGGTCGCTTGCGCGCATCGTCTGCACCGGTCCGTCGGCAATCAGTTCCAAGAGACAAGGGTTCCAATGGATCAAATCGTCCGTTGACTCGGCCGAATACAGCACGTCGGGCAATCCTCGAGGCCGAGTGAATGTTACAACCAGGCCGCTTGGGGTTTTGACTGCGGCCATGGGGGGCGTGAAAGCGTGGGGATCGGTGCCCAAGGCATATTCAGCCAAATTATTCAAGCCGTCCCCATCTGGATCCGCGTTGTCGGCAGCAAGACCAGCGGCAATTTGTTCGGCGCTGAAGCAACGCGTTCGCCAGGTTTCGAGCGATTCCGGTGCAATTGTCACTGTCACGCTCACGATGGTGGTGGCGCTCTGATAGGTAGCCGTGTCAGCCGGGGTGAATGTCACGCTTTGGAGGGTCGTGCCGACTGCCGGCGCGGTGGCAGGCGTGGTGAAGGCGAAGCAACCGGGCACCGAGGCAGCGCCGCCGCTCAATGTGGAACTGGCCAATGTCTGACCGTAAACAATATCTGCGGCAGTGGGTTTTGTCGTGATCAATGGCGTCGCTGTGCCGCCCGCAGGTAGGACAGTTACGATAGCTGGCAGGCTGGTGACAGTTGTCGAATTGATCCAGGCCGAAAGCGCGTAGGAGCCACCGCCTGAAGGCTGCACGTTGGACAAAGTGAGTGACAATTGGTTTGAGTTGGGAAGCGCAATTCCATCGTGAATCCACTGCACGGTAAGCGGGCCGGTGGCGACAATGTTCGCCGTCAGGGTGACTGTCCCCCCTGTGGCGACGGTTCGGCCCTGAGGCTGACCGACCACGGTCACGACATCGCCTGAGCGTGGCAATGCGTCGCTTGGAATGAAATCCCGGTTGCAGACGATGACGACGCGGTCGAGCCAGGTGTTGTCGCGGCAGCGGAACCGGATGCTGTGGGAACCCGCTTCGAGTGGATAGGCTTGGGCGATGCCGGGTGAGACTTGGATCCGGCTCCAGGTCCATCTGTTCATGAACGCCACCGCTGGGGGTGAAGGCTCACCATAGACATAGTAAACCTGCTCTGGCAGCTGATCGAGCGTCACAAACATCGAATCTGCGCTTGCAGACGGTGCAAGGACGCGGCACCAGACGTAGTAGTCTGCGGCATACGGCGTGTTGAAGCTTAGGGTGGCGGCAGCGGTGGGATTCGCCGGTGATGCTGCGACCCCGGTGGTCGAGCCATCTGTGACGATCTGCATCGGGGCGGTGAGCACACCGTTCTCCGCTTCGAGAAAAACCAATCGGTCAATGCTTTCGTAAACGAAGGAAAGTTCAGTGGAATAGTCGCTTTCCTCGCCGGTATTGCTGTAGGCGGTGATCGCAGCGTAATATGTGACGCCTTCCGAAAAGCCCGTGCCGATCAGTTCGGTCGCGTTGCCGGCGTCAGCCGTCTGGGTATAGACACCGCTTTCTGTTCCCCAGTAAACTTTGTATCCACTGACAATCGGATCGGGAACTGCGGCCCAGTTGAAGCGGGCGCGTCCCAATGCGGCACCAGATACGGCGGAGACGGTGAGGATAAATACGAGGGCGAACAAGGCGATGCTGCAAATAATACGCGGGAGACGTTTCATGGATTTTTAGTTAATTTTTGGAATGTCCTTGGTGAAACACTTAAGGTGTTTTAGCCAGTGGATATTTATACTTACGTCCGCAAAACCTCACTACGCAAGAAAAAATCGGAGATTTGCGTGTTTTGGTGCTGAATAACAAGTGTATCTCGTCATTCTATCAGTATAACTATCTGATATCTTAGGGCCCGGCCAGGGTCGTTCGCGTCTCTGTCAGATAGATATCTGATAGACGGAGAATCAAGGGGATTTGGGGATTATTTGAGGCAGGTAAATGATAGAACATGGTGATGCAGGCGATCTTTCCACAGGCGGCATTTGTGCTGTGTTTTTGTTGCGGAACAGCGGCAGTCATTTTTCGGCCGGCAGCGCTGGCGAGCTGGCTATTTTTCACGGGAATGCTCCTGTTGGCAGCCGAGGCAGCGCTGGAGTACCAGGTAGCACTGGCAGCGAGTTCAGCGGAGTACGGCATCTGGCTGCGGAGGTCCCTGCTGCTCAAGTCCCTCATCCCGGGTGTCTGGCTGGGTTTCAGCTTGGTGTATGCGCGGGGCCAGTCTGGCGAGTTCTTGAGCCGCTGGAGATGGCTGTTAGTGGCTGCCTTGTTGCTGCCGGTGGCGCTGATATTGGGTTTTCAGCAACGGCTGTTTGGGTCGGTGGCGCGAGGCAACGCTCTTACGATTCAATTGGGCTGGGCGGGCAAGGCGTGGGTGCTGGTGGTGCTGGTGGTGACGCTGGCGATTCTAGTCAATTTCGAAAAGACCTTTCGCGCGTCGGTAGGAATGGCCCGCTGGAGGATCAAGTACCTGATTCTCGGGGTGACGTTGATCTTTGGGGTGCGGGTTTATGCATTGAGCCAGATGCTGTTGTTTTCAGGTTGCCGTCCCGAGTTGGCCGATTTGACGGTTGTGGCGCTGCTCCTCGGGTGCCTCCTGAGCGGCGTCGGCCAGGTGCGATCTAGCTTCGGGGAATTCGATATCTATCCTTCGCGGGCCGTGCTGCAGGGGTCGATCACCGTGATCCTGGCGGGGGTTTATTTTGTCATTGTGGGCCTAATGGCGCAGTGGGTTGCGCTGCTCGGAGGCATTGCCAACTTTCCGGCCCAGGCGTTGGTGCTGCTGTTGGGCGTGGTGGGGGTGGCAGTGATGGTGTTATCGGAGCGGCTCAGGCTGGCGCTGGGTGGTTGCATCAGCCGTCACTTTCGGCGCCCGGATCATGATTTTCGAAAGCTTTGGACGGAGTTCACGCGGCGAACTTCCAGCGTGCTCGATGCGGCCACATTGGGAAAGAATGCGGGAGGCGTCATAGCCGAGAGTTTTCATGTGCTCGGCGTGACGGTGTTGAGAGTTGACCCGGAAACTGAGTGCGTGGAGTGGCTGCATTCTACGGAGAAACGAGCTGGACAGGGATTTCTGGAATTGGATATCGAGAGCTTGGCCGGGCTCGCGAAACGCGGCCACCCGTTTATCCTTGAGTTCGAGCCCGGATCGTGGGCAGAGGTCTTGCGGGAATCGTGCCCCAAAAACTTCCAGCACGGCGGAGACCGCTTGGTGGTTCCGTTGGTAGCAGCGGAGCGCTTAGTCGGGTTGATGGTGCTGGCCGACCGCGTCAACGGGGTGCCATACAGCCACGAGGAATTGGATTTGCTCAAATGCATCGGCGACCAGTTGGCGGGTGGCCTGTTGAATTGTGCGCTGAGCGATAAGGTTTTGCAGGCTAAAGAGTTGGAGTCATTTCAAACTCTATCAACATTCTTCGTTCATGATCTCAAGAATGCAGCAACCGGATTAAGTCTGATGCTGCAAAACCTGCCGATTCATTTTGATGATCCCGAATTCCGTTCCGACGCGATTCAGGGGATTGCCCACACCGTTGAGCGGATCAACCAACTAATCCTGAAACTGAGCAGTTTGCGCCGTGAAGTCGAATTGATCAAGATCCCTTGCAGGCTGGATCTGCTGTGTGGGGAGGTGCTCGACGGGTTGGAATTGACGATTGACGGGAAGAAACATGTAGCGAGGGACTTGCGACCGGTTCCACTGCAGTCCTTGGACGCAGAGGCAATCCGAAGCGTAGTAACGAATCTTGTTGTCAACGCCCGCGAAGCACTCAATGGCAGTGGCGAAGTGAAAGTCGCCACGCGCCTAGAGGCCAAAGGCGTGGAATTTACGGTGGCCGACAACGGTTGCGGGATGAGCCCGCAATTCATCAAGAATCTGCTTTTCCGCCCGTTCCATAGCACCAAGACCAATGGATTGGGCATAGGTATGTTCCAGTGCCGGAAAATCGTCGAGGCGCACGGTGGAACCCTCGCTGTGAAAAGCGAGCCGGGAATGGGCACTCGGTTTGCAATCTGGCTTCCACTTGGCCACCATTCCCAAGCTGATCAATTGGTGCCATGAAACCTAAACTCCTAATTATCGACGATGACGAGGAAATCCGCACCCAAATGAAGTGGGCGGTGGCGACCGAATACGAAGTGGCAGTGGCGGCCGACCGCAGGAGCGCCCTCGAGGCCTTCCGCAAACAGCGGCCGGAGGTTGTGCTGCTCGACTTGGGACTGCCGCCCAGCCCCAACGACACAAATGAAGGGATGGCCACTCTGGCAGGGATACTCACGCTTGATCGTTTGGCGAAGATCATCATCATCTCGGGCCAGAGCGAGCGAGAGAACGCGGTCAGGGCCATCGGTGCTGGCGCTTATGACTTCCTTTGTAAGCCGCTGGACCTCGGGCAACTCATGCTTTTGCTAGAAAGGTGCGTCTATGTAACCCAGCTCGAGCGTGACTACCGGCACCAGCAGGACGAGGAGCGGCCGGACCTGTTCGAGGGGATGTTAGGCGGGAGTGATGCAATGCAGGAGGTATTTAGAACCGTCATTAAGGTCGCAAAATCCAATGTTCCGGTTCTCATCCTTGGTGAAAGCGGCACCGGCAAGGAAATGGTCGCCAATGCGATCCATCGCAGGAGTTCATTCAAGGACGGGCCGTTCGTGGCGATCAACTGCAACGCCATCCCCGAAACCCTGATCGAAAGCGAGTTGTTTGGATATGAGAAGGGTGCCTTCACCGGGGCTAACAGTCAGCGAATCGGTCTGATTGAGACTGCTGCCGGCGGCACCCTGTTCCTTGACGAGATTGGCGACCTCCCGCCCCCCTTGCAAGTGAAATTGCTGCGCTTTCTTCAGGAAAAGCGTATCCAACGGGTGGGTGGCCGTCAGGAGATCGAGGTGGAGGCTCGGGTGCTTGCGGCGACCCATGTGGATCTAACCAAGGCGCTTGCGGAGGGGCGATTTCGCGAAGATCTGTTTTTCCGTTTGGCGGTGATTGTGTGCAAACTGCCACCGCTGCGGGAGCGGGGTGAAGATATCCCTCTGGTGGCGAAAGATTTCCTCAAGCGTTTTGGGTCGCAGAATGGGCGGGACGGACTGTCGTTCAGCCCCCAGGCAATTCAGGCGATCATGAGGCATGCTTGGTTCGGCAACGTGAGGGAACTTCAAAACCGAATCCAACGGGCCGTGGTTATGGCTGATGATTGCAAAATCACCGAGATGGACCTAGAATTGGAATCGTCCGTTTGCCCTGCCACTGGCCAGGCAAACTCCGATGACCCCTGCCACTGGAATGGTCCCTCTACCTCCCAGAGCCTCAAACAAGCCCGCGAACACTTGGAACGAAAAATGGTCGCCGTAGCCATTGAGCGGCATGTCGGAAATGTTTCCGCCGCCGCCAAGGCATTGGGCATCAGCCGACCGACCTTCTACGAACTCCTGAATAAGCTAGGCATCTCCAGGAATTAATGCCTCGACGCATCCCTAAATATATTATCAGATTCACCTATCTAACATGAAGCAACTCACTAATAAAAATCATCCACGACACATGAAAATCGTCCAACGTTTGTTGATTGACGCTGCAACTGCACTATTGCTTGTAAGCCTGCTGTTCGGATGCACAAGAAAAGCCAAGGTAGCAGGCAGGCTTGACGCGGCCAAGGAATATTTCGCGAAAGGCAATGACGCATCTGCTGAAATTGAATTTAAAAATGTACTCAAGCTGGACCCTGGGCATTCTCAGGCGCTCAAGGGGCTCGGCCTGATCTGGGTACGGCAGGGGGCAATGCTTGAAGGAGGGCGGATCTTGTCGGCGGCAAAAAGCCAACTTTCTACTGATGACCAGATAGGAGTCAATCTGGCGCTTGCCTATATAGACCTTGGTTTCATTGCCGATGCCAGGACGGAGATCTTTGAAGTGCTTGATCGCAGTCCGGCTAATGGCGAGGCTCTGATGTTGCTCGCCGAAACCTCGCTCACACCTCAGGGCATGACCGAGTGCGAGGCACGGATCACCCGCGCAAATGCCGGCGAAAAGGCCCCAGTCATGCTGGCATCCGCACTTATAGAATTGCGCCGGGGCAACATTGAATCCGGCACCCAAACCGTGGAGCGGATTCTTGAGATTGCTCCGAATTTTGCCCGTGGATTGGCAATGAAGGCAACGCTCCACAGAGTGAATAAGCAGCCTGAAATGGCCCTTGGACCATTGAAGAAGGCTTCGGATCTTGCAGGTCCGCGTTCCAGTGAACGCGGCACCTATGCCAAGCTCCTCATGGAGCTTGGGCGAGGGGACGAAGCGGTAGCCCTGCTTAAGGACGCAACCTGTGTGGCTCCGGACTATTTGCCCAACTGGCGGCTTCTCGCACAGATCGCGTTTGAAGGGGGCAGAGATGCTGAAGCTTCGATAAGTCTGTCCAAGGTGCTCGCGAGAAGCCCGCTGGATATAGAAGCAGCTCTCGTCCAATCCCAGCTTTGGCTGCGTAGCAAGGAAGCGCCGAAGGCAGTGGCGTTGCTCGAGAAACTTGCCACAACCTACCCATCTCGCCCAAAGGTTGAACTCGCCCTCAGCAAAGCCTATCTCGCTGTGGACGATCGCCTTAGAGCGACATCCACCTTGGACCATATGCTCACTCTCGTGCCAGGGCAGTCTGAGGCAACCCTGCTTCGCGCCAGTCTATATCTAAAAGACGGCCGGTCTAGAGATTCCATCCGTCTCGTCGAACCGCTACTCGTCACGGATCCCCAAAACCGAATTGCTCAGGATCTTCTGGTGGCAGCCTACAGCGCTGCCAACCGCCTCGATGAGGCCGTCTCAATGGTTGAGCTGCAAATCACAGTATTGCCCAAGGACGAGGACCTGCAGTTGCAACTCGGGCAACTCCTACGGGCTCAAGGAAAAGCTGCCGAGGCTCGAGCCATCTTTGAGCGGCTCATGGAACATTCGTCGGACCCAATCAGAGCCGTGTTCCAGTTGGTCGCACTCGATGAGCAGGAAGGCAACAGTGCTCAGGCTTTGGCACGCCTTGATATCTATCTAGCCACCCACCCAGACTCTGCTCAGGCTCACTTCTTTAAAGCCCAACTCTGCTATACTAGGAAAGAGTTTAAAGCCGCCGAGGTAGAGGCAGAAAAATCCATCCAACTCAATCCTGACGATATTCAGGCCTATGGCATGCTAGTGACTATTCAGAGAAATGACGGGCGTTCAGAACAGGCAATCGAACGTCTTCGCAAATTGCTGAAATCCAGTCCTAAAGACCTTGCGATACTGATGCACCTTGGCACTCTTCTTATGGAGCTCGGCCAGATCGATGAGGCTAGAATCTGCTTCAAGGAAATGTCGGAGATATCGCCTAACCTAGCGCCAGCCTACAACAATATGGCCTTTATTGATACGGCGATTCCGGGAAATCTAGACAAAGCAGAGGAAAATGCCCGCAAAGCCCAATCGTTCGCCCCTAACGACCCATCGATCTGCGATACCTATGGCTGGATTCTCTGGCTCCGCGGCGATTTCAAAAGGGCACTTCCACTCTTGCAGGAGGCTGTGAACAGTCTGCCACGAGCGCCGTCGGTTCAATATCACCTCGCGATGACTCACTACATGATGTATCAAACCAAGGCCGCCCTTGCCGGTTTCGAAAAGGCTCTAGCGATCTCCGATTCGTTCGCTGAAATGGATCAGGCTAAGGGATACCTTGCCCTTCTTCGGGATGGCGATCAATTGGATCTTGCCACCCTTGAAACGCGGGTCAAAGAAGCTCCCAAGGATGTCGTTATCATGATGCTATTGGCGAATAAACTAGCCACTTCAGGCCGCCCGCAAGACGCGATCGGAGCCTATCATAATGCCCTTGCCATCAATTCGGACCTGGAAACAGCCTATCTAGGACTGGCAGATGTGTATGGATCCGCCCTTAACCAACCCGATAAGGCAATTGAAGCGTCTAGCAATGCTCGGAAACTCGCTCCCCATAGCCCTCGCTCAGCGGCCGCACTCGGGTTATCACTCTTCCGCATCGGCAAGCAAGATGACGCCTACATTCTTCTGGCTGAAGCCGCGCGTGCTCTTCCTGAGGACTCTGGTGTTCAATATGACTACGCATGGGCTGCATACAGCACTGGGCGGGTGGCCGAAGCCCGCGCCATCACATGCAAACTTGCCCCAAGTGATCCCGCCCGGGCGGCAGATACGAGGGACTTTCTTGCCCTGACGGACCCGAATGCCACAGCCGACCCCGGCATCCCGGCGTTGATTGAGAGGAAGTTGACGGACAGTCCCACCTATGTTCCAGCCCTGATGGCCGCTGCTGAGTTGCTAGAGATGGCTGGCAAGAGCCCGCTGCCACTCTATACCAAGGTGCTTGAAGTCCTTCCTCAGTTCGACCCCGCCCGAAAGGCCCTTGCCCGGTTCTATCTGGCTGATCCCTTGCAACTTGATGCAGCAGAGAAACTCGCCACTGCCGCACACGAACGACTCAAGGAGGATAGCGACCTAAGCGGTATTCTCGCCATCATCAATTTCCGCAAAGGCCAGTTCGACTATGCCGCCCAACTCTTAGCAGAAATATCCGCCAAACGCCCGTTGAAAGGCCCGGAGCTCTTCGCTCTTGGTATGTCACAGGTTTCCACCAACCATGCCGATGATGCTCGTCAAACACTCACTCTAGCACTCCTAACCAAACTTCCTCAAGCCGATGCCGACACTGCCATGGCAACCATCGAGAAACTTAAAAAGTCTTCTGAAAATGAAGGCAAATAGATGTAACATATTTGAGGAGTGTACGGCGACCTTACACCGTCCCCACTGGATGAATGTCGGATATGTTTACACACTATGATTGAATGAGTTCAATCATACAAGTTTTGTCCTTGTTTTATATATATTTTATTTCCATAACTCACTCATGAGAAGCTTGTTATGTTATTTAGTGGATTTCCTGGCATGGCATTTGCTCCTGTCTTGACCAAGGCTATTCACCTACAGTTGGGAGAATCCTTGACTGAATCAAAAACAACAACTACCCCAGTGAAAACACGTTCCTATTCAATGTTAAGTGCTTCCGTGCTGATTGCATTGGCGCTCAGCTCTGCGGCTAATGCCGCGTTCATCAGTGGTTTGATTTCCTTCGATGGACATGCGACCCTAGATAACACTAATTTGGCCTTGACGACGAAGGTCGTAACTTGGTCTGGTGTCGAGGCTGGCCCTCCGATTACCGGGGATTTCGTGGCGTTTGTGAGTGATCACACTCCAGCGGTCTTCACGGATGGTTGGGTATTTACCTCAGGTTCGCTAACGCCGCTGTGGACGTGTGGTGGATTCTCCTTTGATCTTGTTTCGTCGGCTGTGCAATACCAAACGTCCCAATCGCTTGTTGTAAACGGAACTGGGACAGTTAGGGGTAATGGATTCGATCCCACCTTCGGAACTTGGGACTTTTCCAGTCAGACAGGCTCCGGCACAGCGTTTCGCTTCTCGGCGAGCTCAGCGGTTCCCGATGGTGGCACTACGATGGCCCTGTTCGGGTTCTCATTGCTGGGTCTTTACGGTGTCCGTCGCAAGATCGGCACACGCTGAATAGTACGTCAAACCGATTTTCGGCTGCATTTTTCAAGCCGGGCAGGGATTCAAGTTCCTGCCCGGCTTTTTTGCGTTTGATCAACTGGCTCAGCGATCCGGAAGTGATGTGAGAGTTGTGCCGTTAAGAAGCGGCGCGAATTTGATTGCCTTGTTGTCGGCATCGGCGCTCAAGACATCCCGTAGGGAGGCAGATCCGCTGTTGGTGGTGGTGGTGTGTGGTTACGGTGCCGACTCGGCTGCCAGAGATCATCACTGAGATCTGGGATGACAATACAGATGGTGAATCTTCATGGTTTGGAGGAAGCTAAGTCAGTTGAAAACTGACAGGGTTTGAATGCTAATCGAAGACCGTTCTTGGCCATGTGAGGCGATATATATTCTGAGACGGTGATCACGGGCATATTTGTCAACTGAAAAACTTTAATCCGACTAAATAAAAGATTTGCTGGAACTCGCCACAGAAATTTCCTACTCTTCCAGATGTTCAGGAGTGATTCACCTAAGGCAATTATGATAACAAAATTGATGCATGATACGGCAGATGAAGACAAATGTATGAGAAGTATGGCCAACGGCATGGGAAAATGGATGAAACGCTTGGTAAGTCTTGCGATTTCGACGGCTGTGTGGCGACGGCGGTTGGCAACCTGTATGTTGTTGGGTAGTGTTTTGATCCCATCGGTTGCTGGGGTGGGATGCCGCGAGATGATGTCAGCCAACGCGGTGCCGACCGAGGCATCCGTGTCAAAGCCAAGTGGTAATCTTGCGCCCGGCGACGTGATCAACGTGATATTTTCGGGCGCTCCAGAGTTGAGTACTAAGCAAAAGATCCAGCCGAACGGCAAGGTCAGTCTGCCGACGCTCGGGGACGTGAGTGCTGCCGGCAAGACTATTGGCGGTCTGCAGCAGCAATTGAGCACTCTGTACCAACCTCATTTGCAGGATTCGACAGTGGTGGTGTCCCTATCCGGTACCGCAGCCGGTGTTTACGTATCTGGCGAAGTGCTACGGCCTGGCAAGATTCCACTTGAGCGGCCCATGACAGCGCTTGAAGCGGTGATGGAGGCGGGTGGGTTCACCAAGCTTGCGAACCCGAAGCAAGTGTTCATATTGAGGAACCAGGAGGGCAAGAGTCGGCGCTACGTGCTTGACATGAATGAAACCCTTGGTGGCTCAGAGAGCATTCCGTTTTATGTGAGGGCGTTCGATGTTGTCTATGTGAAACAGAGTATTTGGTGATCGGATTGGAGGCGGGGGATTGAGGTCAGCGATGTCGGCAGCGGCGTTCGGGAGCCGTTTGGTTGATTTCCGGACGGATTTGCCTTGGCTTGACGCGCAGACCCAGCGGGGCATAATTGCCTGGTGAAATCCTTCTTTGGTTTGGCATTCGTGGTTTTAGTCTTGTTCACCATCATCGTCGGTGCTGGGTGTCTGTGGTATTTGAGCGCCTCCAGCGAATTTGAGCGAAGAGACGCTCAACGCGCTGCTGGATCCTTGACACCGCCCAGCCTACCCGCCGCCACGCAGAATCGTCGCTGAGCGGTTCGAAAATGCATTGCCGAAATCGCTTTGCTCGCTCATAAGGCGTGTGGCTTTTGTGACGAAGCCGCACATTCCAACCTCCCAATATCAGATGCAACCAACCCTTCTTGTCCTCGCCGCTGGCATGGGCTCGCGCTACGGCGGCCTCAAACAAATTGATCCAATGGGCCCTAACGGCGAGACAGTGCTCGACTATTCGGTGTTTGACGCCATCCGTGCCGGCTTCGGGCGGGTGATTTTCATCATTCGCGAGGATTTCGCCGAGGCATTCCGAGATGGCATCGGTTCGCGCTTTTCGGGCCGCATCGCGGTGGACTACGCGTTCCAACGCCTTGATGACTTGCCAGCCCCTTTCAGCGTGCCGGCTGGGCGCAGCAAGCCATGGGGGACAACCCATGCTGTGCGGGCAGCCCGTGCACTCGTCCATGAACCCTTTGCCGTTATTAATGCCGACGACTTTTATGGGCGCGACGCCTATCAGCGAGCAGCCACCTTTCTTGCCCAGGTACCGGCTGCAGATGTCAAAGCCCATTATGCCATGATTGGCTACCCGTTGGTCAACACGCTCTCCGACCACGGGGATGTCAACAGGGGCATTTGCAGCACGAACTCCGACGGGCTGCTCACCGGTGTCGAGGAATACGTCAACATTTTGCGAGAATCCGATGGGGTCGTGCGCGGCACTGCCCTTGACGGCAGGCGCAAGGCAATCGCAGAAAGCGGCCCGGTCTCGATGAATTTCTGGGCTTTCGGGCGTGTATTTTTTGATCAGCTTGAGGCCGGCTTCAGTCAGTTCCTGGAGGCGCATGGCCAAGCCGAGAAATCCGAGTACTATATTCCGACCATCGTTGATTGCCTAATCCGTTCTGATCAGGCGGATTGCACGGTCATTCCGACTAGCAGCCATTGGTTCGGTGTCACCTACCCGGACGACAAGCCTCACGTGGTCGCTTCCATCCAACAGCTCATCGCCGCCGGAGAGTACCCGGCAAAGCTAGGTTGAACATAGGCAGAAGAGTGGTGCTTTGCGAGACAAGAGAAAGCAGTGCCGTTTGCCTGAAGTGAGGGCATTTTCTTTTGTTATCTCCTTATAGCCGGCGAAATCTAGCAGTAAATTCATGAACGTTCTAATCACTGGCGGCAGTGGCTTCATTGGTTCCCATCTGGTCGAGCACTATCAGGAGCTTGCGGACGAAATCCGTGTGCTGGATAATTTGCGCAGCGGCTATCGGCACAACCTCAACGGCCTCAAGCATACATTCATTGAGGGTTCGGTCACTGATCGGAGCTTGGTCGAACAAGCCATGCATGGCGTCGATTACGTGTTTCACCTCGCCGCCCTGGTGAGTGTGCCGGAATCCATGGCTAAGCCCGCCGAGTGCGTTGAGATCAACGTCAGTGGATTGCTCACGGTGCTGGAAGCGGCGGCCAACGCGGGGGTAAAGAAGCTAGTGCTAGCCTCTTCGGCCGCTGTTTATGGGGATAATCCGACGGTGCCCAAGGTGGAGACGATGTTGCCTGAACCCCGCAGCCCCTACGCCATCACCAAACTTGACGGCGAATACTATCTTGACCTCTATCAGCGCGAAGGCCGCCTTGAGACTGCGGCGCTGCGTTTTTTCAATGTGTTTGGTCCGCGTCAAGATCCCAAAGGAGCTTACGCTGCGGCGGTGCCTATTTTCATCGAACAAGCGCTGCGCCACCAAGACATCACGGTCTTCGGCGATGGCGAGCAGACGCGCGATTTCATTTACGTCAAGGATATCGTTGGAGCCCTGACCTTTGCCGCCGATAATCCAAGCGTCAGCGGTGTTTTCAATGCTGGCTATGGCGGCCAGTTGACGATCAACGGGCTTGCCCAGCAGTTGATAGACGCGGCTGGTTCCACCTCTAGGATTCTCCATGGACCCACTCGTTCGGGTGACGTCAAGCACTCACGCGCCAGTGCAGACAAGCTTCGCGCGGCTGGTTGGATCCCTCGATATTCCCTTGAAGATGCGCTAGCAGCCACCCTCGAGTACTTCAAGGGTGTTTGAGAGGGGACCCTGCGAATTGGAAATAGACAGATCAGGAGTTGCTTGTGCCTGCGATGCGCGTTAAGCCGTGATATTCGTGGTTAAGAAACGAGCATTCCTGATTCTTGGTTCTGAGGTTACCAGGTATCTGAGGTGCGTTGTAGCGGCGCTCTGTGAGCGCTGGTTTGAATGAGAGGACACTTGCCGGAAGGAAGCGCTGGCTCATGCCGGTTCACCGTCATCGGAGGTCATAGACGCGCCGCTACAATGCAGCAGATAGACTTGCGCAGGGATACTCAGCGCAAAACCTTCATTTTGTGGATACCGAATACGGCGTCATCGCCGAGCTCTTCCTCAATGCGGAGGAGTTGGTTGTACTTGGCGATTCTATCGGAACGGCTCATGGAGCCGGTTTTAATTTGGCCGCAATTGGTGGCCACGGCGATATCGGCGATGGTGGCGTCCTCGGTTTCGCCGGAGCGGTGGCTGAGTACGGCGGTGTAGGCGTTTTCCTTGGCCATTTCGACGGCGTCGAAGGTTTCGGTGAGAGTGCCGATCTGGTTGACCTTAACAAGGATCGAGTTAGCCACGCCGAGCTTGATGCCCTTGGCCAAAAACTCCGTGTTGGTGACAAATAGGTCGTCGCCAACAATCTGGGTGGTCTTGCCGAGTTTGTCCGTTAGGACCTTCCAGCCCGCCCAATCGTTCTCGGCACAGCCGTCTTCGATGGAGATGATTGGATAGTTTTTCTGCAGTTCGGCATAATAGGCGACGAGTTCTTCGGCGCTCTTGACCGACTTGTCGGATTTTTTGAAGACGTAGGCGTTTTTGTCCTTATCGAAAAACTCAGAACTTGCAGCATCCAAGGCAATGGCGATATCGATGCCGAGTTTGTAGCCGGCTTTTTCGATGGCTAGAGCGATGACGCTGAGGGCATCGTCGGCACTCTTGAGGGTAGGAGCAAAGCCACCTTCGTCGCCGACGGCGGTGGACAGGCCTCGGTCGTGCAGGACTTTCTTGAGGGAGTGGAAGACTTCTGCGCCATAGCGGATGGCTTCGCGGAAGGTTGGCGCGCCGATCGGCATGATCATGAACTCTTGGAAGTCGATCGGGGCATCGGAATGGGCTCCACCGTTGATGATGTTCATCATTGGCACCGGCAGCACCTTGGCATTGGGGCCACCAAGGTATTTGTAGAGAGGAACCCCCAACTGAATGGCCGCAGCCTTGGCCACCGCGAGTGACACGCCGAGGATGGCATTGGCACCGAGTTCCTTCTTGGTCGAGGTGCCGTCAAGCGCGAGCATTGCGGCATCAATCGAGGCTTGCTCGGTCGCATCGTAACCGAGCAGTGCCGGTGCCAGTCGTGCATTGACGTTCTCGACGGCCTGGAGCACGCCCTTGCCGAGGAAGCGGGCCTTATCGCCATCGCGCAGTTCGACGGCTTCGTTTTCGCCGGTGGAGGCACCGGAGGGCACTGAGGCGCGGCCGATGGCGCCGCCTTCGAGGTGCACGTCAACTTCGACGGTTGGGTTGCCGCGTGAGTCGATGACTTCGCGGCCGCGGATTTCAACAATGGTGGTATAGTCCATGGGATGGTTTGTGTGTGGTATTTGGTTAGTTGGAGAGATGATAAGGACAGAAGACTCAACACTTCAAGACACAAGCACGGAAGAAAAGAGTCTGAGGCAGGAAGACGATGGGTAGGAAACGTGGGAGAGGGGAAGATCACGAAGTCTTGCCTTATGTCTTGCAGTCTTATGTCTTCTACGGATTGAAAGGAGCGATGGATTGTATGGTTAGGGTTTGCATTACTTCGGTGACGGTGTCGCGGATTTGGACGGTATCGCCTGGAACCCGGCCTAAGAGAGCCTTGCCGACATCGGAGAGATAGGAGACATGTTGCAGATCTGGCGCGGAGTCCCAGGCACCGAGGACGCACATGACGATGGGAGTGGATGTGGCGTCACTGAGGGTGACGACGGTACCGATATTGACGGAGGAGGCATCGGAGCCCTTAAAATCGGTGCCGCGGGCATTGTGAATTTCCTTTTCCAAGGCCGATTGGCGGTGGGCGAGGTATTTTTCCAAATCTTTGGCTGACTTGTATTCGAAATTTTCCCTGAGATCCCCGTAGGAACGGGCGATTTTCACATCGTTGCGGTTTTGGGGGATTTTATTGCGGACGAGGTCATCGAGTTCGGCCTTCTTGCGTTCGAGGCTGTCCCACGAGACGAGGAGGAGTTCTTCGCGTTTTTTGGTACCCTCGCCGCTGACGAGTTCGGCGGTTTCCGGGCGGATTTTGATGATGCGAGCCATCAGGGATTTTTTCTCCAACTCGCCGAACACGGGACAATCGAGGAGGCGCCGGGCAAAGTTACGCGACTCGTTGATATCCATGATGGAGACCAAATCACCGAGGAGGTTTTTGTCCTCGTTGAGAAGGGTTTGGAGGCGAGATGTCTTGCGGGGCCCATCAGCGAGATGGTCGTTTTCCAAAAGGTTGAGGATGGATGCGCCGACATCGGGACTGAAGACTGAGGCGGCAGGGTGTTTGCGCTCTCGGCAAACCCAAATGAGGGCATCGGGACCCAGTGCACGGCGGGCCAGGGCCGAGCGCAGGTGGGCGGCGAGAGCGGGCATGCCGCCACGATCCAAGAGGATGCGGGCGATTTCGGTGACGCCTCGGGCACCCGCACAGTCAAAAACCTGGACGATTTTTTCGACCCAGACATCGCCATAGGCTTCGGGGAATGCCTCGAACACGGCACGCTGGCGGGTTGATGGCAAGGCCGCTACATCTTCGGCGAGCTTGGATGCATCGACGTTGGCAATGAGGCTGGCGAGACGCACGGCCTTGGGATCGAGTTCTAGAGCTTTTGACGAACCGATGACCTCATCGCGAGCGGCGACGAGTTGAAGGGCTTGGCCAAGCAGGACGCGCGAGGCTTTTTTGGCACCGTCGTCGATGTCTTGGAGCAGGCGTTTGAGGGCTTCGGTGTCGTTTTCGAATGCGCCGATGTCTGCTGCGATGGCTTCCAAACCGCGGATCATGCCCTTGATGTCACGCGCTGCCTCGAAGTCGGCGACGAGTGCCTCAGCCGGGGTGCGATCGCCTCCGCGCAGCACGATGGGCTCGGTGCGTTTGGAGGGGATGACGGCGCGGCGGCTTTCGCGGAGGGATTTTTTGGTGGCGTCCCACCATTTTTTGAAAGATGCCTCGGGGATGACGGTGCCGCAGAGTTCTTTTTCGAGGGCTTCACCGGTCATGCTGCCGCCATGACTGTGGAGCAGATGGACGATGAGTTCGACGGGGTCTTGTTTGGATAGAGCCCGGAGTTCCTCGATTTGCTCGATTTTTCTAGCGCGGAAATCCTCGCCGGCGATCCACTCGGTTTTTTGGAATGCGAATTGGAGTTCCATCACCTGGCCCATCGACTTTTCAAAGTCGATGGTAACCTTCTTACCAGGCAAATCCCAGTCGGTGACCTTGCCGGCTCCGAAGGATTTATGAATACAGAAATTTCCGGGAGCCAATTGGGAAAGGCGCTCGCCAACAGATTTGGGAATACGGCCGGCTTCAACCAGCTTCGCCACGTCAGGATGCATGCGGCGGAAGATGGGAAGCCGACGAACAAAACGCAAGGCAATCCCGGTAAAAAAATCACTAGGGCCTAAATCTCAGAGTTTGGGAGGCTCAATGGGAGATGGCTGAGGGTTGGGTGCAGGCGTTGTTGGAGTGACGACGCGAGGGCGAGGGGCCCGGACTGGGACCATGCGGCTGTCCAAGGCATGGTCGAGGCTGCGTCGCAGAACCCAGATGCGGCGGCGCCAATCTGTGGGGATACTATCGAGATTGCCTTCAGCCGTTAGCTTGCCCTCAAAGATGACTTGTTTGTCCGGGCCGTGGATCATGACTTGATAGGCGTCGCCTTCGCGGCGGATCAGTGCTCCACCATCGGTATCGGAAAAGGTGGCGGTGCGTTTCTCAGGAATGATGATTCGCGTTGGATGGCCATCGTCGGAGAGGATGGCCACATCGACCATGTCGCGGGACAAGTCGCGGTTGTCGGCTGGAGCCTCACCCAGAGTGACTTTGATTTCGACCGGTTTGCCATCTCGGAAGATCGCCAGCGCGACTTCCTCACCGGGTTTCTTCAGGTTGAGCAAGGTTGCCAGTTGGCCTTGGTTGACGAGCAATTGGTCGCTGAATTTCCACAGTATATCCTTGGGATGGACCTGAGAGTGGTCCGCCGGTCCGCCGGGGCTTACAGCTTGAACCACGAAACCGATCCCGGGAGGCAGTGCTGGAATCTGTGCTGTGATGCTGGCTTCGGGCTTGTGGACACTGAAGCCCAGGCCGAGCCAAGCAGAACCGGAGTGAGGGATGACCAGAGGAAGCTGCAGGGGTATTGGGGGCAGCGGGGGCAGCGGGGGAGGGGCGCTTGACCCGGCATCCTCACCAGCGCAGGTAACAACGAGCGTGGCGAGAACCAGGAATGAACGTTGGAGCGGCATCTCAGAAGACAGTGACGGGGGTCAAAATCATTTCCTCGCGAGGATCGGAAACCTGAATCACGATTCCGGTTTCTTCATCTCGCAGGGTGTTGGCTTCTACGACCCGGACGCGGACGGCTTGCATGGCGGCGCCATCGGGGTCTGCCACCCAGCCTTCGTCGGACATGGCTTCGATGCGGTCGGATTCACTGACTAAGACGAGTCCGGTGGCAATCTCGGAAGCTGGGCGATCCGTTGCCAGCGGCAATGCACCGGTGGGATTGCGGGGGACGAGCGCCAGCAATGCGGCGAGCGCGGCGGCAATTCCGACGGGCAAGGTGAAACGGCGGTCCCACCACGGGCGGTGGGTGAGTGCGGCCGATGGCTTTGACGTGGCGGCTGCCAATTCGTCAAGCATGGCCTCGATGGAGCGCTGGCCGACGTCGCTGAGGGCGGGCGGCATGAGTCTGGCGAGGGCGGATTCGATTGGATTAGGCGCTTGCATGGCGGGCCTCCCTGAGTTGGCGAAGTTCGTGGGCGAGTTGTTCGAGGGCGTAGCGGTAGCGAGAGGCAGCGGTGTTGGGGGAAATGGCGAGGGCTTCCGAGATTTGGAGGAAGGTGAGGCCGCCCCAGGTTTTCATGACGACGACTTCACGCAGTTTAGGGCTGAGGCGTTCGACCGCATCGCGCAGCAGCAGTGCCTCCTCGTCTTCCTCGAGCATAGGGTCGAGCCAGACGTCTTGAAAGTCGTTGAGATAGACGATGGCTTCCTCGCGTTTTTTGCGGCGGGTTTCGCTGCGGTGCAGGTTGAGGCCGCAGAAGCGGATGGTGGAAAAGACCAAGGGCAGGTCTGGAGGGCCACCGCCTTTATCTTCCTGGTAATGCCAAAGGCGGAGGATGGCTTCCTGCAGCAGGTCCTCGGCATCATGCTGGCAATTGCCCCAGCCGCGAGCGAACACCAGCAAGCGCGGGCCATTTTCGGCCAGCCAAGCTTTCCAGGCGCTCGCAGGGTTCGTTGCCATCCGGTAGCATAATGCCGCGCCTCGCGGGCTTTGTCTGTGAAAATCTTTTCCCGATTAATCGAAAAACCGGCTTTTGCTGGCTTTGGCGGGGACGCGGGGTTTCGCTGGAGTGATGGTTTTGGCCGGAGAGCCGGTCCGCAACGTGTGGCGTGGTTCAGGGGTGGGTTCGCCGTCTTTGCAGACGTACTCGTTTTGGATGAGCCATTTTTCCACTTCTTCGCCGCTGACGTCGGCGAGCATGTGGCCATCGACTTCGACGCAGGGGCAGAGGGGTTGGCCGCTGCGTTGCTCCATTTCCCAGCGGAATGCGGGGTTTTTGACGACGTCCTTTTCTTCGTAGGCGAGCCGGTATTTGCGCATGACGACGCGAACGCCCTCGCTCCAACCACAGAAAGTTTTGAGATAAATGACAATTTTTGGGGACGTTTGGCTCATGGTATTGGACTGGTGGTTTGGGACAGAATACCCGTCTTAGCGACTTGCGCAAGTTTCCTCTTGTCGGTACGCGAATCAATTCAAGCATCAGCGGCAGTGGAATCTCGCGCAGCAGGGCTGCTCATTTCCTTGCAGTTGGAATTTCAAGCTTCCATTGTGGGTGGCACAGTTCTAACCTGAGAAGCATGAGCAAGAACCTGCTGTGTTTGTGCCTCGTCTTCACCCAAGTGCAAGCTGCCGACGATCTGTTTCGTGAGCGCTTTGCCGATCCCGCCACCCGCCCGCTGGCCCTTCAGGAATTGGTCCCGGGCACCCGTGACGCGTACTTTTTCACCGCGCTGCACCAGCAACTTGTTGGGCAGTCCGCCGAGTTCCAAAAATCCCTCGCCGCATGGAAAGCCGCCAGCGATCGCAAAACCGACCCGGTTTCGGCCAATGGCCTCGCCGACCTTGAGAGCCGCCAGTGGCTTCTCGAATATCAGGCGCATCCGAAGCAATCGCTGGCCAAACTCATTGAGCGGCTTGAGCTGAAATTTGATGATGCGCGCCCCGATGCCGCCGCCGCCGCCCAAAGCCTGCCCACTCGCCTTGATCCCGCCCTCATCTCGCCAGCCGCCTTCGAGGCTGCGGCCGCCAAGGTCTCGCCGGATGTTCCCTACAGTCAATTCCGCGGCCTGCGCCTGTTCCGCGAGCTCGATCAGCTCAATTCGTTCGACGATGACAAGACCCGCTGGTTCCTCCAACACCTTGAGCGCAGCGACCACCCCGGCGTGGTCCCGCTCATCGCCCGCTCGCTCACCCTCAAGCCCCCCGTCGCCTTCGGCAAACTCGCCATCCACCGCGACCTCACGTCCGAGCAGCTCGCCGCCCTGCTCAAGTTGGCCCCCGCGCTCCTCAACAACGACGAATTCACCACTTCCTATTTGGCGAAACTGCGGCCCGGCGTGGAGACCGATTTTGCCCGCAGCCCCGAGACGCATGCTGCTCATCTGCTCCGCTGCCGGGATTTTGTGCTGACCTTGCCGCCCTCCCAGAACTCGCTCAAGGCCCACGTCTTGTTTCATCACCTCCGCCTCCAAGCCGAACTAGGCAACTACCCGAAAGCTGATTTTCTCGCCTTCCTCGCCCTTCCACGCAACTCCCATCCGTTGCTGATTGTGCCCAAGAGTCCCGCCACTGACTGCCTGAATATCGGCATGAACTTTGAGCCCGCCACCGGCTGCCCGCCGATCCGCCAGGACGCCCCGCTCATCCAGGAAATCCTCAACCATTTCCTCAGCCTAAGCGATTCCGCAAAGGAATTCGCCCCCTTCATCCATGAAAAGATTCTAACCGAAATGCATGCCCGTGCCCGGCTTCTCGCCGGGGCCGCCCCCGCCCGCTGGGCCGCCTCTCTGGATCCCGCAGCCTTCAAGGACCTGCAGCAGGAAACCCGCATTACCTTCGCCCCGGGCGCACCGGTGCAATTGGCCGCTGCCGATGCCGTGAGCCTCACGCTCGACCTCAAGAATACCCCGGATTTGCTCGTCCGAATCTACGAGATCGACCAACCGTCGCACCTCGCCCGCCACGACAAGGAGCCGGACGTGGAGATCGACCTGGACGGTTTGGTGCCCCACCACCAGCGCCACCTCACCTATCCGCAAGCGCCTATCCTGCTTCATCGCGAGACCCTTGAGTTTCCAGAACTCAGTGGCGCTGGCGTGTGGCTCGTCGATTTCGTCAGCGGCCGGGTGTCGGTGCGCGCCCTCATCCGCAAGGGCCAGATTGTTCCCTATCTTGAAGCCACCGCCACTGGCCAGACGATCCGTGTGTTCGATGAAACCGCCCATCCGCTCGCCGCCGCCACCTTCAATATTGGCAGCGAGTCCTACAGTGCCGACGCCAACGGTCGCATCATCATTCCCAATGCTCCTAACAAACATGACGCCGAAGGGCTGCTGCGCGCCGGTAAACTGGCCACCGCCGTGACCCTCGAACCGCGCGAAGACCAGCCCGAGCTGGAGGCCGCCTTTCACCTTGAACGCGAGCAACTCCTCGCCGACCAGCCCACCGAGGTCCAACTCCGGCTGCGCCTCACCAACAACGGCCACGAACTCCCGCTGGAACGCTTGGAAAACCCGGCCTTCGTCCTCACGGCTAAATTGTTGGGCGGCATCACCACCGAACGTGTCATCGCCGAAAACCTCAAACTCGCACCCACCCTCAGCATCCCATTTCAAGTGCCGGCCGACCTGCGCTCGCTCACCCTGACGTTGCGCGGCACCTTCACCCCGGCCACCGGCGGCGAGTCGCTCAAGCTCGTCGCCAATGCCAACTATCAAATCAACGCCGATCTGGAAAAGTCCACCATCGCCACGGCATTTTTCTCATCCACCACGGCCGGTTACCGCCTCGAGCTGCGCGGCCGCAACGGCGAGCCGCTGCCGTCCCGCGCCATCACTCTCAAGTGCAGGGCAAA
This sequence comes from Akkermansiaceae bacterium, assembly GCA_903827375.1. Lineage (GTDB taxonomy): Bacteria > Verrucomicrobiota > Verrucomicrobiia > Verrucomicrobiales > Akkermansiaceae > Luteolibacter. The sequence goes on along the minus strand of CAIKHZ010000195.1, from coordinate 7,585 downwards.
CTGCTATGAGCCAACACTTGTTTTGCACGCCCGCACCGATGCTCAAGGGCGCATCGACCTCGGAAAACTCGATACCATCGATGGTCTGACGGCCTCGGGCACCGGTATTGCGGAGACTTCGCTGGATTGCGATTTCCGCTCGCTGATGTGCGCTTCACCCATCCAAATCGCCGCCGACACTGACGTCCGCCTGCCGCTCGAAGCGGCCGCCCCGGCCCTCGACCGGTTGCATTTCTCATTGCTGGAAGTTCTCGGCAAGGAATCTGTCCGCGATCACTTCGACAAGCTCTCCATCGCCGATGGCCACTTGCTCATCCGCCACCTGCCAGCCGGTGATTTTATCCTGACCCGCCGAACCGACAGCCGAATCAAGACCATCGACGTCACTCTCCACGTTTCCGCCGGCGTTGAGCGGGACGGCCTCCTCATCTCCGCCACCCGCATCATGCCGCGCCTCACGCCAGTCAATCCCAGCATCGCAAAGGCCACTGCGGAAAACGGCCGGCTCGCTCTCCAAATCCGCGACGCCGGCCCGCACACCCGGGTCACCGTCGTTGGCAAACGCTACGTTTTCGAGGGGTGGCAGGAGGGAGTTGCCGCCTATCCGTTCGAGCCCGCCCAGTCTGCCAGCCTAACACCCGGCTTTGAAGGATGCGGTTATCTCAGTGAGCGCCGCCTGAGTGATGAGATGCGCTATATCCTCGAACGCCGCGCCGCCAAAACGTTTCCCGGTTCCCTGCTGCCTCGCCCGGGCCTCTTGCTCAACCGCTGGACTGAGGACACCGTCAAACAAAACAAGGAATCCGGCAGAGACGGCGGCTCGGGTATGGGCTCGGGACACGGGTCCGGCAAGCTCTTCGGCCTCACCCCTCCCAGCAAGCGCGATGCCGGTAAATCCTCGCTCCCGTACATCTGCGATTTCCTCAAATTCCCCGCAGTGGTCCGCTTCGACCTCACCCCACAACCCGACGGCTCGCTTAGCCTGCTGCTCGCTGATTTCTCGGCTTGTCAGTCGGTCGATATCACCGTCGCCGACGAGATTGGCAGCGACCGACTCACCTTGCCGCTGCCCGCCACTGACACACCGCTGCGCGAGCGGCGCATCGCCCGGCCGCTGGATCCAGCTGTGCATTTCCTCGCCACCCGCAACGTGGCGGTGCTCGCCACCGGCCAGCAGGCAGGCGTCGAAAACTTGCTAGATGCTGATTGGCGTGCCTTCACCACCCTCGGCGAGGCCCATCAACTTCTCCACGGTTTCACCAACAGCGATGTCCTGCGCGAATTCAGTTTCCTAACCGAGTGGCCGGACCTCACCGAAGCCCGAAAGCTCGATCTGCTCGCCAAGCACGCCTGCCACGAACTCCACCTGTTCCTCGCCCGCAAGGACAAGCCGTTCTTCGACAAACACGTCAAGCCACTGCTCGCCGCCAAACTCGAACCTCAATTCATCGATGACCTGTTGTTAGGCCGGGACCTCGCCCCCTATCTGCGCCCCTATGCATGGCAGCGCCTCAACGCCGCGGAAAAAGCCCTGCTTGCCCAGGCCGTCCCCGCCGCCCATGCCACCATTGCCAACGAACTTAAACTGCGCTGGCAATCCGTGGCTCCTTCGCCCGAGACTGAAACCGTCCTCTTCACCCAAACCCTCGGCGGTCGTGATTTATCTAGCAAAGATGGCGATGACGCCCTCAGACGCTGCCTCTATACGGCCGAGGGATACTATAACTTGGGCAAGTACAATGAAGCTAAACTTGAGTATGAGAAAGCGCTGAGAATCGACATCTACAACCCGGACGCACGCCGCGGCTTGGAAGCTATTGCATCCGCCAAGTCGTCCTATTATCGCGCCGCCTATGATGAGACGCGTTCCGAGTTGATGTCGAAAGTGAATAAAGCTTGGGAACTATCCGAGTCCACAGCCGACCCGCAGGCCGCTGCTGCGAGTGACGAAGGGGGGCTTGGAGGTGGCGCGGTTGTCTCTTCCGGAGTTCCATACATCAACGAAAAACTCCGCAGAATCATCATTCCTAACATCGCATTCGACGACGTTACGGTGGAAGAAGCCATCGACTTCCTACGCCAGCGAGCCAGCGAGCTCGACACCCTGGAAGTTGACGATTCTCGCAAAGGGATCAACATCCTTCTTCGTCGGCCTCAAGGTATCGAGTCCCGCCCGGAAGCCCTCCGCATCAAGTCCCTGCGCCTCACCAACATCCCCATCGGCCAAGCTCTCAAATACATCTGCGACGCCGTCAGCCTTCGCTACAAGGTGGACGATTATGCCGTCACTCTTGTGCCACGGACCGAAACCGGCTGTGAGATGTTCGCGCGAGGTTTCCGCGTGCCGTCGGATTTCCAGGACAAACTGCGGACCATGCTTGATAGGCAAAGGGGTGCTAACAGTGAGAAAGCTGGCTTGAAAGAGCGCGGGCCGGTGATTGAGATTTTGAAGATGGCCGGCATCAATTTTGGCGAGGGCAGTTCCGCAACGCTGGGTGCCGGCGGATTGCTGGTCACCAACTCGGCCGCTGAAATGGATAAGATCGAGAGTCTCGTCGAGGAAATCAGCGGCAGCGGCGAGGATTCCTCTGATTCAGTGGATAGCATTCCACAGATGAACCACCCAAGCGCCGATCCATTTTGCGCTCCCGACCCCGCCGAATCGGCGGGCGCCGATCCGTTCGCCGGAGCATCTAACGGCGGTGGCATCCTCCTCGACAAGCCCGCTGCCCGCCAGCAATTCCAGGATCGCAGCCGCCTCTACCGCGAGGCCAACTACTACCGGCATAGTGGTAAATCCGACGAGTCGCTGATTGCCTTCAATCGTTTCTGGCTGGATCTGGCGGCCTGGGATGGCAAGGGGGCGTTTCTCTCGCCGAACTTCAATGCCTGCGGCCGCAATGCCAACGAGGCACTGATGTGTCTGGCGGTGTTGGATTTGCCGTTCAAGGCGGAGCGCCCGGACGTGACCGTCGATGGCAGCACGCTGCGGGTCAAGGCGCGGGCGCCGATGCTGTTGTTCTACAAGGACACCCGCCGCAGTGACAAGGTTGCCGCGGAGTCGCCGCTGCTGGTGCGGCAATCGTTCTGTCCGCTCGACGAGCCGTATCGCAGCGTCGATGGCCGCAAGGTCGAAAATTTCATCACTGGCGATTTCCAACCCGGCGTGCCTTATTCGGCGTCGCTCATTGTCACCAATCCCACCGGCCTCGAACGCCAGCTCGATGTGCTCGCCCAAATTCCCGCCGGCACCATTCCGTTGGCCGGCAAACCCGCAACCCTCGCTGTCACGAAAAAGGTCGCGCCCTTCGGAGTGCTCACCTTGACGCTCTCGTTCTATTTTCCGGCGGCCGGTGAGTTTCCCGTCTATCCGTTGCACGTCACCCAGGACGGGGTCGTCGTCGCCCACAGCGGTCAGCGGCCTCTGCGGGTGACAGATCAGCCCGCGCCGGAAGACCGCGCTTCTTGGGCGGTGCTGGCCCGCGATGGCTCAAACGAGGATGTCCTCAAGCGCCTGCAAACGGAAAACCTCAACGACACCGACCTCGACGAGATCCTCTGGCGTCTCAAGGACCGTGCGTTTTTCCTTAAAGTCACCCAGGTGCTTCGTGATCGGCTGTGTTTTTCTGTGGGGGTTTGGGCATACGGCTTCCACCACGATGATCCCGAAACCATCCGCACCTATCTGGAAAACTCGCTCAGAATCCGCAACCTCGGTGCCTGGCTCGACAGCCCGCTGCTAAGCATCCGGCCGCGCGTCCATGGCAATTGGCAGACGCTCGAGTTCGATCCGCTCATCAACCCTCGTGCCCACCGCTTCGGCGAGGACCCCCGCCTCACTCATCCGGCCGCCAGCCAACACTATCAGGAGTTTCTCGACCAGCTCGCCTGGAAGCCTGCGCTCGACTCCGCCGATCAACTCGACCTAACGGTTTTCCTGCTGCTGCAAGACCGAATTGAAGAAGCGCTAGAGCGTTTTGCCAAAATTGATCCGGCCAAACTGCCCTCCCGCCTCCACTACGATTACCTTCAGGCGGTGGTCCTGTTCCATCAGGAAAAGCCCGCCGATGCCCGCGCCATCGCCGCCAACCACTTGCCGGCCCTGCCAGCGGGGCTGTGGCATGATCGCTTCCAGACGGTCATCGACCAGGCCGACGAAATCACCGCCCTCGCCAAAGCCGACCACTCAAAGCGCCCTGCACTGCCCGCCAGCGTCGCCCCCATGCTCGATCTAACACTCGTGGCGGATGGCAAGCTCGTCATCAAGCACCGCGGGTTGGACAAGGCCACGCTGCGGCTCTTCAGTGTGGACTTGGAAGTGCTTTTCTCCAAGGATCCGTTCCTCAAGGGTGACGGCAACAGCGACGGCCAGCCATCGATATTGCCTAACGAGCAACGCGAGATCGTCCTCGCCAAGGACCCAAGTGAGATGAGCATCGAGTTGCCGCCGACCTTCCGCAAAGGCAACGTCCTCATTGCCGCGCAGGCCGGCAATACCAAGCTTCTCAAGGTACTGGACTCCAAGGACCTCGACCTCCGCCAGGATCCGGTCGAGCGCACGGTTCAAGTGTTAGATTCCGCCACCTTCAAGCCGCTGCCCAAGACCTACATCAAAGTCTATGCTGAGACCAAGGATGGTAGAATCGCTTTTCACAAGGACGGCTACACCGACCTGCGCGGCAAGTTCGACTACCTCAGCCACACCGGCGTCGATCCATCCACCATCAAGCGGGTCGCCCTGCTCGTCGCCCATCCGGAAAGGGGTTCGCGCACGGTGATTTTCGAAAGGTAAGTGATGGGTTGCGTTGCAATCCGGACCAATCCGCCATAGCCATTATCCATGAACCTGCTTGTCATCAAATACGCAGTCACGGCAGCAATGATCGTGTTGGTTTCCGAAGTGGCTAAGCGCAGCGACAAACTCGGCGCCCTGATCTCATCGCTGCCCTTCGTCACGCTCATGGTCATGATCTGGCTCCACCTCGAGCGCCAAGGCAACCGAAAAATCGGCCTCCACGCCTACTACACGTTTTGGTATGTGCTGCCTACCTTGCCGATGTTTTTGGTCATGCCGTGGTTGTTGGACAAGGGCATGAATTTCTGGCTGGCACTGGCCATTTGCGCCGCCATCACCATCCTCAGCTTCGCGGCGACCGCCGTGCTGGCCAAGCGCTTCGGTGTCGATCTCATGCCCTGAAACGGATGTTCCCTTTTTCGGCGATTGGCAAGATGATTGCAGGTTTTTAGAACGGTTTGCGAAATTCGGGGGCAGTCTGAACGCCGGTGGCAGCTTTGCCCGACGCGAGTATGTGTGGGAGTATCACCCAATGCTGAGGTCGCCTGAGGCTCAGCGCTTGCCGGCCTCGATGAATTTTACCAACTCGCTGCGGGCTTTTGCCAGGTCGGGCGGATTTAGATAAAACATGTGGCCACCGTCAAATCTGGCAGTTAGAATGTTCTCACGGGTGGATGAAGGCATGTCTAACAGGTGGTGCAACGAATAAGCAACGCCTTCCGGAGGTGTCGCGAGGTCGGTGTAGCCGCCCATGACCAGCACCCGCAGATAGGGGTTATCGCGCATGGCGTTGCCGAGGCGGCCACTGACGTTGACAATGGAATTGTTAGCATCCCAGCGCCATGGGTTGACCTTGCCGGTTAACACTTCATACGGCCGGTCTTCCTTGTAGCCTAGATCGCGGCCGAGGTAGTCGAGCATGGCTGTGGCAAAGGCACCATAGGCCAGTTCGTAGGATGGATCGCAATCGGGGGCCTGCGCGGCCTGGTCGGCCGTATCCCAGGCGGCTCGGGCGTCAAATCGGCCGATCACCTTGCCTTCCTTGCGCAGCAATTCGGCACGGAAAAACGTCGAATCAAGCCGCAAATTGTGAGTCAGCCAGATAGCCGGATCGATGCCGGTGAAGTGAGCCAGTTTGATGGCGAGGGCGTCGCGGGACTTGTCATCCAAGGAATTGCCCTTGAGCAGGGCGGTGGCGTACTCGCCGAATGCAAATTCGCGGCACTCGCGAACCAGAGCGTCGCGATCGCCAGTGATTTTGTGGTGAAAATGGGCGACGCCTGTGAACGATGGCAGATACACCAGATAACCAAGATCGCTGCCGGAGGTCGTTTGGAGGGTGGAAAAATCCAACAGCGTGGAGAGCAGCACCACGCCATTGAGACTCATGCCGAAACGCGATTGCAGGTGGCTGGCGAGGCCGGCGGCACGCACACCGCCGTACGACTCGCCTAGCAGGTATTTGGGGGCTGACCAGCGTTCGTGCTCGGTGATCCAGCGGCGGATGAAGTCGCCGACCGACTCGACGTCCTCGTTCAAACCGTGGAAATCTTCCGGCTTGTTGTCTTTTTCGACGCGGCTATAACCGGTTGACACCGGATCGATGAACACAAGATCGCACACGTCAAGGATGCTCAGCGGGTTGTCCACCACGTGAGCAGGCGGGTAGGGGGCTTGGGTGCCGTCGCCTGGCATCTCGACGCGCTTGGGTCCCAGAGCGCCGATGTGCAGCCAAACCGCTGACGAGCCCGGGCCGCCATTGAAGGCAAAGAGCACCGGGCGCTTGGCAGAATCCGGCACGTCGCTGCGTTCGTAGCTGATGTGGAAGATGGATGCTCGCGGTTTGCCGTCATCTTGATCGAGGCGGATCTTTCCCACAGTGACTTTGTACGGGACCTTCTTTCCGGCAATTAATACCGAGGATTCGTGAACCTTCGCCGTCGCGGTCTTGTCTGCTGACGACTCGGCTTTGGCGGCCTCCGCTGGCTTTTCGCCTTCAGCCGCAACCATCGCGGCTAATCCGAAACACAGAAAAATGGGGCAAATGATGCGCATGACCGCCATCATAGCCGCCTTGCCGACGTTGTCGAGTCGCGACACCCGTCACATTTTGCCCAAGGGACCCGTGATGCACTTTCGATGAGCCGCAGCGCTTTTAGGGTGTCGAGGATGGCGGTGATTTGATCGACTCGCTTCTTGGACTTGCGGCCGAAACAGGCGGCGATGGCTTCGGGGTCGTGGCCGATACTTGGCAGGAGCTTGCGGAGGGCGGCTACTTGCGCGGGCAGTTCGGCAGGCCAATCTGGAAATTTTGAATTTTGGATGTTAAATTTTGGATGTTGGATGTTGGATGTTGGATGTTCAGAGGTGTCCATGCCTTCGATCTCGGTTTGCTGGGCGGTGGCGGTAGTGGGGCTTGATAGTCGGGGCGTAACCAGCGGATTAGGCCGCGCTTTTCTTCCGCCGCACGTTCGTGGTTGAGTGCGACAAGGCGGGTGAGGAGCTTGAAGCGATTAACAATCAGGCGGAATGTCGTGGCACCGATCCGACTGCCTTGGAGCAGGCCGCGCTGGATGCAGACACGGTATAAGTGCATAGGACGATCCATTCTCGTTAAAAACATTGATTTTGTGTGGATATGGAAAGACGAAATGGACGCAAACTCGTTCAAGGAAAATGCCAGATTTCTTGAGGGCAGCGTCGATATCTTGGCAGACGACTGAGGGGGTGGGCCAGAGGATGGAACCGGAGGTGAAGAGGCCCTGGGCGATTCGGTGAATAGCCTCGATG
>CAIKHZ010000194.1 GCA_903827375.1 Akkermansiaceae bacterium | reverse complement strand
TGGAGGAGGTATTTAACCATCGGTGATCATCACCCCTCATTAGCCGGAATATCCAGAAAACGGAATGCCCCAGAAAGCTTCTCATTTCATTAGGCTACCCAAATCATCAACCATCGGTTATAAGCCAGCAACTCTCTGGATTTCAAGCGTTTGTGAAACCATCCAACTTTTCGCCTCGACAAACACCCATTTCTTGGCCACCCTCAAGCCCGTACTAATTACACTGCTATGCAAGAGAAAATAATGCGCCACGATCCTAAATGGCTGATGCGGGAAGTTGAAGGCTTCTCAAAAGAAACTGGCGAACTTGTCTCGATTCAGTCGATCGGGAACTGGACAACCGAAGCATTGCAGGAACTTCTCAACCATCCCCCAAACGAACCATTGATCGATTGCTTCCCAATCCATGAAGAAGCTGGAAGGGAATTGGGCCAGCTGGACACACTCGCATTTGACTTCGAGAACCAGGAATATTTCATAAGCGCATACGCAACGGATTCCGTCAGATGCAAAGAGGACGGTGGTTTCATAGGGCAATTTCCTCCTCCGCGCGAATTTCCCGATCTTCCCGGCCTAACACGAATCAAACCAAGAGCATAACAAGCCGTGGCTGGACAACCGGCGTTTAGCTCTTGATTCCTCATGACAACCTCACTTCATGCGGCAATGGCACGCCAAAGAGAAGCCAAAAGCGACGCCAAAATAGATACCAAGAAGCCTAACAAGACATGGCTGATGAACCGGCGTAAGCACCTCAACATCATGACAAATTCCTTGAAATATCCGCCGGTGCCACACCTTAGCGTTCGCTATCACAATGAAAACCTTTCACCCATTTGCAATCAAAATTCCTAGCGTGGACCATTCTCACTCCAAGGCTGTTGCGTTAGTTCTGGCGATAATCACATGCACTTCATTGTCCTCAATGCGACTAAGGGCCGCCGACGAACGGAACGCCACGCCAAACTCAGGATCCCAATCCGTTGCCGATTACAGCGATCCAATCAAAACCTATCGCACCTATTTGGCGGCTATCAAAAGGGATGATCAGGCAGCGGCCAAGGCATGCTGCACGATTTCGGACGGCAACAAATCTGGCGTTCTTGATGTATTGGTTGGAGTTTGGGTCGCTTTTCATCGTTTCAACAATGTCGTGTCCGCGAAGTTTGGTCAGCGGGAAAGCGCATTTCTGAGGGATGACTGCACGGATGCGGCCTTGGACAGGACTCTATCCAGAGTGGCGAAATCCACCTTCAAAACCACAGGCGAGACTGCAAAGCTAACAATCCGATGGGAGAAAGACGATAGTTCGCCGAACCCTGTGTTTATGTTCGGGGATGAAGCCATCCCATTCCGCAAGGTTGGGGGATTTTGGAAACTCGATTGCAATGATCTGACCGGGCTGGAGAAACCGTCCGACTTCCTGAAACCGGGTTCGTGGGGTAGCGCGTTTCGCGACGGCATGAATTTGATTGATGAAGCAATCGCCGGGATTGACTCGGGGAGGTTGAAAACCTGGGAGCAGGTTGCAGAAGAGATAACAACGAAAGGAGAAGTGCTTAGCAAGAAATGGGCTGAGGACCATCAGGATCCGGCCCCAGACCCAGCAAAAGGACACAATGAGTCAAGGGATGAGAAAGCAAGCAAGAAGGAATAGCTACCGCCTCACCCCAACACAAAAACAGCGAAGAGGAAGAGAATTGAACCGCTGATTACGCGGATAAGACGGATGAAGAGGTGAGGAAGAGGTGAGGAAGAGGTGCATGCATATAGACGTTAGGTCATTTAGCGGCATTTTTTGACGGAGGATGAGGTGGAGGACGCGGAGTTTTTTACCGGTGACTTTGATGTCGAGGAGAGGATCGGCGAGGGAGGCGGTTCTTCGCATGCCGTGGCGAGTGTGGGAACCGTCGATAATGACGTCGATGACGGTGCCATGACCGGCGTCCTGACCGTAGATGGCTGGAGACCAAGAGATGGAGTCTCATCGCCGGTGTGTTGAAACCCGCGATATTCCCGAGGCAACCTTGCGAGGATGGATCGCGGATGACGAAAATGGCGCGGACAAATTCTGGAGAAAGGCCGGCAAGGCGTGAAAATTTTTCTGGACAGCAGCGTGCTGCTCTCCGCCTGCGGCTCGGCAAAATCTCTCTCGCGGCTCATCACGGAAATAGCTCCAGAACTCAGTGTTCGACCTCAAAAGCGCCACGGGATCGACCCAGCTCAATTCCCTGAAATCCGAGGACTGGTTCCATCGGACGATGGGGTCACCGATGGGGTCAGTCCTCGCATGGTAACATTTGTTTGAGGCATTGTGCTTCCGCCCACAGCCGACAGTTAGGGAATCTGACTTATTCGCTCCGTTGTCGAAAGGGAGGTCGAACACTGAGTTCTGAGCTCCGGACCGTGGGTGGCGCTTGATCTCGTCCAGTTACAGCCGCGCGGAATCCAGCAACAACATCGGAAAACTCGGTGCGGGAGCCAGCTTGAGATGGTCCGACATGCAGGCCAAGGTCGAGTGGGTTGCCAATGCCCTCACCAGCAATAGACCCCTGCTGCTGGCTGCCTCCAAAGACAAGCCAGTCCTGATTACCGCGCTGGCCGCCAAGAGCGAGGTGTTGCTCACCTTGGACAAGGCCGATTTCGGACCACTGCCTGGGACGACGGATTATGGCATGGCGGTGAGCATGCCGCGCGATTTCTTGGTTCAATACGGGTTGGGCTAGCGGCCTCGCATTCGGGGTCCTTCAAAGTCGCCCATCCACGATCCTCTAAATCTGGGTTGCATCTGGCCAAGAAATTCAAGACACTCCGATCACATGACTGCGAACCCCCATGCTGTGTTCCGTGCCTTAGCAATTCTCTTGGCTCTGCTGACTTGCGCTGAGGCCATCCAGACCGTCCAACCCGGCGAATCCGTCGGACCTTTGCACGGTGGCGGCGAACCCCGGCAGATCTCCCTCAATATCGAAGGTCTGGAGCAATTGGCCCTTGTCGCCCAAGGGTACGAGTGGGGACAGGCCTGCTGGGGTGAGCCGATATTGGTCGATGCCGCGGGCAATCGCAAGAATCTAACCGAGCTTAAGGCGGCGACCCAGGCCGTTGGCTGGGGCGAGCTTTCCTATCACAAGGGTCCAGACGGGCAGCCGCTGAAATCCGGATCGCGGACATTCAGTCATGGAATCTTCGCCCATGCCAACAGCATCGTTTCCTACAAAGTGGATAAAAAATACACGCGTCTCGAAACTTGGGTCGGCCTCAATCATACCGCAGGCACCAACGGCAGTGTGAGTTTTTCTGTGGTCGATTACCATTCCCTGAAGGGCCGGCTGGATCTGGGGATCGGTGCCGCCAAAACGGATGAGGAAGTCGCGCTGGAAAAATCCATGGTGGCCATGCTGGACGCGCCGCTGCTTTTCGCCAAACGCCATTCCTATGAGGGCATCCACATTTACGACACCTTCTACAAATGGCCGGGTGGCGGCGGCGGCGGATTGTATATCTTGGAAAATCCCTCGGCCCCGCGCAGCGATTGGAAAGTCCGCGCGTTGATCGACGAAACCACGCCCGGCACGCTGGGCACGGGGGTTTACACTCATCCTGATATCTCGCTCGATGCCGGCAAGGTCATTTTCTGCTATAAAAATAGCGCCGACGCCTGCACCGCCATCTATGAAATCAACATCGACGGCACGGGCCTGCACCAAATCACCGACCCGTCGGGCCTGGCCGGGAATTATCATGGCGTGAAAAGCGGCATCCATGATCTTTCACCGACCTATCTGCCCGATGGCCGGATTGTTTTTCTATCCACACGCCCCCGGGGGCTTGTGCCATGCGCGAATGAAGGTGTGAGCATTCTGCACGTCATGAACGGGGATGGTTCCGACATCCATCCAATCTCCGTGAATTCAGAAACTGAATTCGATCCCATGATTCTTCCCGATGGACGCATTATCTTTGGCCGCTGGGAATACATCGACAAAACCGCGCTGACCGTCCAATCACTTTGGACCGTGAATCCCGATGGCACCAATGAAACCGCCCTGTTTGGCAACAACATGACCTTCCCGGAAGCCATTCTCGATCCCCGCCCCGTGCCCGGCTCCCGTCTGATAGCCGCCACGCTGGCAAAGCACAATGCCCCACCACGCGGATCCGTGGTCATGATAGATCCGGTGATCGGCAAGAACGACCCCAAGGCCATCTTTAACTTCGAACACCCCGACAACCCGACTTACGACATGGGCGAATCGTGCGAACCCTATCCACTCAGCGAGGACCTCATGCTGTACAGCGGCCGCTTGCCCGGAGAATCCCGCAACTCGATCCTGATGATCAACCGCGCGGGCAAACGCATCAAGCTGCTCTCCGATACCAACATCTGCCTGCATGCCCCCATGCTCGTCAAACCCCGCTCGGCCCGCGTCATGCCGACCCTTGCCGATCGCACCAAAACCCGTGGCGCGTTTTATGTCCAGGACGTTTACCAGGGCCTCAATGGCATCAAACGCGGCGAAGCCAAATGGCTGCGCGTGGTTGAAGAGGCATCGCGCGTCAGCAGCAGCCCCGGCGGCAATCCATACAATCAGACATTCCCTATCAGCGCGGCACTGGCATTCAGCCCGAAAATCTATCATGGCATCATTCCGATCAGCGACGACGGTTCGATTTACTTCGACGCACCCTCCGGCCGCATCCTCTTCTTCCAGGTACTTGACAAGGACAAACGGCTGATTCAGAGCATGCGCACCTTCATCCAGGCGGCACCCGGGGTCACCCGCGCCTGCATCGGCTGCCATGAACCCAAATCGAATGCGCCCGAGGCTGTCATTTTCACCAAAACCGATGCGCTGAACAACGAGCAGTCGGTGTTGAAACCGGAATCGTGGGGCACGGGATATATGGATTATCCATCGATGATCCAGCCGATTTGGGACAAGCATTGCATCAGCTGTCATGGTGGCAAATCCGATTTTGCGGGACGGCTCGATCTCACCGGCGGCTGGACGGAACATTTCAATATCAGTTATGAGAATCTGGTGGATCGACGTGAAACCCAGTTGGTTCCCTATCTGATCGATGGCATTGACTGCATGAACGGCACCGCACTTTATTCCGTGCCATTGTTCAAGCCCCGCAGCTTTGGTTCGGCCACGGCTCCCTTGGCGAAGGTGATCGCCAGCGGCCACCAGGGATGGATCAAAGGCATGACTGATGTGGAACGCGACTTGGTGATGGCGTGGATCGACAGCAACGGCCTGTATTACGGAACATGGGACTATACCCCGGTCACCAGCGTGCGCAGTTGGCCGGATACCAGTAGCCGACTCAGCGCCGTCATGAAAAAGGCCAATTGCACGGCCTGCCACGCCCCACCCATGACCTCGGATTGGTTCAACCTGCAGACACCGGAATTCAGCCGCATCCTGCGTGCTCCGATGGCCAAAGGTGGATCTAGCAATGGTCTGGCAATTTGCCGCAACCATAAGGCCGATCCGCTGCGCACCCGAATCAAAATGATGCGCACGGGTGGTTATGAACACGCGGTATTGCCGCTGGAGAGATTTGCCAAGGTCACCGTTCCCTCCATCCAGCCGGGTGGCACGGAGCACATCACCTTTGCGGATCCGAACGATCTCAATTATCAGGAAATGCTGGCCATCATCAAGGCAGGCCGCGAAAGCGCGCTGCAAAACCCCCGGATTGACATGCCCGGTGCCGAGGCATCAATCATCGCCGGACAATGCCGCATGCTCATTCCTCCCGCCGTGCCCAATGCCGCACCCGCACTGATAGCAAGCCCCGGCAAGGACCGAGCGTTACTACTTCGATGGGATCGAACCGCCTATACCATCGGTCTTGTGGCGGAAATCCACCGGGGCGCCACGGCGGACTTCAAACCCACAGAAAACACCCGGCTCTGCAGCACCGAACTGGGTCACTTTATCGATAAAACCCCGCAACCCGCCCAACCCTGGTACGCCCTCGTCATCACCCGTCCGGGCAAGGAACCGTCGTCTCCCAGTTATATTAATGTTAGATATGACAACTCCAAATAATAGGTTAATAGTATAACCCGAATTTCTGATCTTTGGTGGAGGGATGCCCCCGTCCCGCCAAACTTACCTGCCATGAAAACGCTCACCTGTTTGTTCGCCGCGTTTGTAATGTTAGAGGTCGCTGCTGCGGCACCCGCCGCCCGGCACGATGAGAAAATCACGGCTGGCCGCCTGGATGCCATCGGCCCCAAGGGCCAAGCCCTCGGCAGGTGCCCGCTCAAGCATACGACGGTGGAAGCAGAGCTCAGCGGCACGGTGGCACGGGTGAGCGTCACCCAGCAATTCCAGAATCCTTTCCGGGAAAAAATCGAGGCAATCTATGTGTTTCCTCTGCATCAGGATTCGGCGGTCGATGACATGACCATGATCGTGGGCGAGCGGGTCGTCAAAGGCGTCATCAAGGAGCGCGGCGAGGCCAAGCGCATCTACGACAATGCCAAGGCCCAGGGCAAAGTGGCTTCGCTGCTCGACCAGGAACGACCGAACATTTTTTCGCAAGCTGTGGCCAACATTGAACCCGGCCAGCAGGTGACCATCACCATCAGTTACTCGCAGACACTGGCGTGGGAGGACGGGCGCTTTGGGTTCGATTTTCCGAGTGTCGTCGGGCCGCGCTACATTCCCGGCGCATCGAAGGCAGCACCCGTCAAACGCAAGCCAAGCCCCCAACGCGGCCCGCAAGGCGAGCCACCGGTGGTCAACCCCGATCCAGAGCCAGCCACCGCCCAAGTGCCGGATGCCGGGAACATCACCCCCCCGGTGGTCGAGGAGGGATATCGCGCGGGTCATGACTTGGCCATCACCGTCCGCATCCAGGCCGGCCTGCCGATCACCGACCTCAAGTCCGCCCTCCACGAGGTCAAGGTCGAGCATCCAGACGGCGACCCGGCACGCGCTGTGGTCAGCTTGGTGGACAAGGGGGTGCTGCCAAACCGCGATTTCTCGATCAGTTACAGCAGCGCCGGTGAGCAGATCAGTGATGCATTGCTCACCCACACCGACGAGCGGGGGAAATTTTTCACATTGGTTTTGCAGCCTCCGGCTCGTGTGGAAGCGGAGTCGGTGGTGCCTCGCGAACTCGTCTTCGTGCTGGATACCAGCGGTTCGATGAGTGGTTTCCCGATCGAAACCTCCAAATCCCTGATGCGCCGCGCTATCGAAAAATTGCGCCCGGCAGACCGCTTTAACCTCGTCACTTTCTCAGGCAGAGCCGCAGTCCTTTTTCCCAATCCCGTCGAAAATACGGAGAAAAACCGCCATCTGGCTCTCGGCTTTATCGATACCCTGCGCGGCTCGGGTGGCACCGAAATGATGACCGCCATCAACACCGCCCTGGGCGGCGAGCATGACCCGAAAACCGTCCGCATCGTGTGCTTTCTAACCGATGGTTACGTCGGCAATGATCTGGCGATTATTGCTGCTGTTAGAAAACATGCCGGCACCACCCGCGTGTTCAGCTTTGGCATCGGCAACTCGGTGAACCGGTTTTTGTTGGATTCGATGGCGCGGGTCGGACGCGGTGAGGTGACCTATGTTCTAACGCATGAGGAGGCGCAAAAGTCGGCCGACAAGTTTTACCAGCGGATAGATGCCCCGGTGCTAACCGACATTGTGTTGGACTTCGGGGATCTAGCGGTTGAGGAGGTCTTGCCGCAGTCGATCGAGGACCTCTTCGCCGTGAAACCAGTGGTCGTCAAAGGCCGCTACACCAAGGCCGGCAGCGGTGTGATCAAACTCAAGGGCCGCAACGCCGCCGGAAGTTTTGAACGCGATTTGGCCGTGACTTTTCCCGAGGAAAACCCCGAAAACCGCGTTTTCGCCGCGCAATGGGCGCGGGCCAAGGTGGGTCACCTGATGCTGCAAGACATGGACGGGATGCAGCAGGGGCAAATGTTGCCGGCCTTGAAAAAGGACATCATCGGGCTCGGGATCAGC
>CAIKHZ010000193.1 GCA_903827375.1 Akkermansiaceae bacterium | reverse complement strand
TCGATAAGAAGTCGATGAAGCCCTATGAGAAATGCTTGGAGCGGCTAGGCTGCCTTGGGAAATGGTTTATCTCTATCTCATCGGTAACCGCTGCCGCAATGCTCTCTTCAATGTCGAATTAATTATGGCTGTGTCCCTTAGGATCTAGATCGCCCATCGGCAATCCTCTCGATCTATGAAGTCGGAGTATTCTTTGGGAGGTATAATGGCTTCGGCCTCCAACAAGGCCGCTGGCACATCCACCGGGCGCAGCTTGTGGAGCAAGGCCATGGCACGCATCCTTGCCATGGGATTGCGCATGGTATCGGGGCGCATTGTGGCCTTGAGTTGGGCGCATTGTGGCCTTGAGTTGGGCGAAGATCTGCTTGACCGTTGGGGCCTTATCGGCCTTACGTTGGGAATTCCTGGCACCGGTGTCCGCTCCGCCGTGGGAGTTGCTGGCAACGCGTGTGATACCGGCAAGTCTGTATTTGGAAAATGCCTGTGCAACGAGTCAATGAAAAGCCATCGCCGAAAATGCGCTCGCCAAAGCCAGCCGTACACCGCACGATTGCGTCTGTCCAACCAGTCCCAATGATGATCGTGATTCCACCTGCGGGTATTCCTGATGAGCCCGCTGCGGTATATGAGATACCAAAGCCACACCCCAAACACACAACCTGAATCCATGATGCGCAAGACGTCGCCATTTACTATATTCCTCGGAGCCCTGCTGATGGCCGCCACAGCCACTGCTGACGAAAAGACCGGGACAACCATGCCGCAGGCACCATCGGCGGCACTCGCTGCTGGGAGAGATGCACCCTCAACCGAAACCAAGGAAGCCCGCGAGCGGCGCATTCAATGGTGGCGCGAGGCCAGATTCGGCATGTTCATCCATTGGGGGTTGTATGCGATTCCCGGTGGCACTTGGAAGGGCCAGGTGCATGAGTCCGGCTACTCCGAATGGATCATGTTCGGAGAGAAAATCCCCGCCAAAGAGTATGAGAAACTGGCCGGCAAGTTCAACCCGGTTCATTTCGACGCCAAGGTCTGGGCCGGTATCGCGAGGAAGGCCGGTATGAAATACATGGTTCTAACCACCAAACACCACGACGGTTTCAGCATGTTCCAGTCAAGCCTGACGCCCTATAACGTCGCCGACGCCACGCCGTTCAAACGTGATGTCACCCGGGAGTTGGTCGATGCCTGCCGGGATTCCGGGCTGCACTTCGGGTGCTATTATTCGATCGACCGCGACTGGTATCGCCCGCAGGGACCTGGAAATCAATACAAGCAGGCCAACGTCTGGGACTTTCCCAATTCAAAACGAGGTGACTTCGACCGCTACTTCACCACCTTCGCAAAACCGCAGGTCGAGGAACTGCTGACGAAATACCGGCCGGATTTGTTGTGGTTTGATGAGATCGACATGAAGACCGACGCCCAGGTCGAGGATCTCTATCAGACGATCCGCAGGCTTCGGCCAGAATGCGTGATCAACAGCCGGATCCAAGGCTGCCGCTTCCCAGCGAAGATCCCGCCCCCGCACTGCGATTACATCTCCACCGGCGACAACGAGATCGCCGACAAGAACCTCGGCTTCGAGTGGGAAAACCCCGGCTCGATGAATACCAGCTACGGCTTCAGTGCCAATGACCACAACTGGGTGTCGGCAGCCGGAATTGTCTCCCGCCTCGTGGAAATTGTCAGCAAGGGCGGCAACTACCTGCTCAACGTCGGTCCCACGCCGGAAGGACTTATTCCCCAGCCGTGTATCGACCGCCTGACGGAAGTGGGCGCATGGATGGACGTCAACGGCGAGGCGATTTACGGCAGTTCGCCGTGGCGGGTGTTTCACGAGAAGGACAAGGGCAGCGGTTGCGATATCCGATTCACCGCCAAGGGCAACTCGGTCTATGTCTTCTGCCCGTCCGGGCAGGCCGGAGAACTGACCATCAAGGCGCTCGGCAAGGAGGCATTGGCCGGTCAACAGATCGTGACGGTAGGCATGCTGGGGTGCGTGGAAAAGATCAAATGGTCGCAGGCGGCCAGCGGGCTCACGCTCACGCCACCTCAGGCTGCGGCAGGTCGGTTCCTCTCAACCTATCGGTTTGACCTCGAACCCGTCAGTAACTAACAAAACTCCCAATGACAGGAAAAGAACCATGAAGAAGCTAACTGCATTCAGCCTCACCGCCCTGCTGCTTGTGCCGCTAGCCACGCTCAATGCCGGTGAGACGAATCGCTTCGAAACCGATGTGAAAGATTCCTCTTCGCCCGCCAGGGCTTTCGGCCACGCCGCAACTCTCCTGCCAAATCCCTCGTTCGAGGAGAAGGAGGGCGACGGTGTCAAGGGCTGGAAGCCGTACGCCTGGGCCGGAAATGAAAATGCCAGGTGGAGTGTCGAATCGCCGGGCAGGACCGGTGAGCGGTGTGTCTCTATCAGCTCCGCTAACGGGGCCGACACCGCGTGGACCACGACGGTGACCGTCAAGCCCAACACCTTCTATCGGCTGTCGGGCTGGATCAAAACCAAAGATGTCAGCGGTGCCGCCGGGGCATTGCTCAACATCCAGAACATGCAGGAGGTGAGAACGGAGGCGGTGTCGGGGACCAAGGATTGGACCCGGGTGTCCACGGTCTTTCAATCTGAAGCGGCGACCCATCTCGAAATCAACTGTCTCTTCGGCGGTTGGGGGATGGCGACCGGACAGGCCTGGTATGACGACGTTGCTTTGGAGCAGGTGAACGATCCGCCCAAGGACATGGAGGCGACCGTCACGATTGATACGGGTGCCCGCTCAGTGCCATACAGCCCGATGATCTTTGGCGGTTTCCTCGAACATTTCGACCGTCAGGTTTACGGTGGGGTATTCGAGCCCGGTTCGCCGCTGTCCGACGAAAACGGCTTTCGTAGGGATGTGATTGCTTCACTGAAGGAGTTGAAGGTTCCGGTGGTCCGATGGCCGGGCGGTTGCTATGCCAGCGGCTATCACTGGGAAACCGGCGTTGGCAAGGAACGCAAGCTGACGGATGACATGGCCTGGGGCGTACGCGAGCCGAACACCTTCGGCACCGATGAGTTTGTGAAGCTCAGCCGGCTCGTTGGCTGGCAACCCTATATCTGCAACAACGCGGGCAACGGAAGCGTCGAGGAAATGAGGAACTGGGTTG
The DNA here is from genome assembly GCA_903827375.1 of Akkermansiaceae bacterium. Classification (GTDB taxonomy): domain Bacteria; phylum Verrucomicrobiota; class Verrucomicrobiia; order Verrucomicrobiales; family Akkermansiaceae; genus Luteolibacter. Next base: position 25,723 of record CAIKHZ010000193.1, on the reverse strand, counting down.
AATACTGCAACGGGAAATCCGGCAATTACGCCCAAATGCGAGGAAACAACGGCCATCCTGATCCGATAGACGTTCCTATCTGGAGCATCGGAAACGAGAACTATGGCGGCTGGGAAATCGGCAACAAGCCCATCGAACAGTGGGCGCCACTGGTCCTTGAGGCGGCCAAGGCGATGAAGGCCGCAGATCCGAAGATCAAATTGTCCGCCGCTGCCAACGACGCCTATGCCCCGCTCCTGCTCAAGATGGCCGGACCCTATCTGGACTACATCTCCATCCATGGTTACTGGCTCGCTCTCTGGCAGGAGAACCAAATGCCTGATTATCTAACATGCATCATGCAGTCGGAAGCCCCGGAAAAGTCCCTTGCCAGTTTCATCGGTGTGCTGGAGGAATCCGGATATCGCGGAAAGATCAAGATTGCCTACGACGAATGGAACCTGCGCGGTTGGCATCATCCGGGCTTTCCGCGCAAAGAGGTCCAGAACTATGCCGATCCCAAGGTCGCCGAACGGGTCGCGGCCCGAGCGAAGGCCGACATCGCTTCCCAATACACGATGGCCGACGCCCTGTTCTCCGCCTCGTTTTTCAATGCCTGCCTTCGTCACGCGGAAGATGTGGGCATGGCGAATATCGCCCCGATCGTGAACACCCGCGGGCCGTTGTTCGTGCATCCAAAGGGGGTCGTCAAGCGCACGCATTTCCATGCCATGGCGATGTATGCCAATCAACTGGAACCCCGCGTCGGCAAGTTGGAACTTGAAGTAGGAAATCTCAAACATGGAAACCAACGGGTACCGATGATGGATGCCATCGCCACCGTGGACGAATCGGGCAAACACTGGGCGATTGCACTTGTGAACCGCCACCCGGACAAGGAAGTTGCCTGCACCGTCAAAATGAAGACCGCGGCGCTGGAAGGCGACTACGCGGCTCTAGTCCTAGCTGGCGATTCGCCCGATGCCTACAACGACATTGAGCATCCCGACCGGGTTACGCCACGAAAGGCAACACTGACCTTCACGAAGGGCGTGGCTCATCTGCCACCTCATTCCCTGACCCTTGTGAAGGTGCCCCTGAAGTAAACGAAACACCAACCTATTCTTATCACCCAATCCTCTCTTCCTCTGAGGCTAAGCCTCGCTAGATAACACACTTATGAACCACATATACATTAGCTCGTGCGGCGTCGCCGCGATGTTGCTGTCACAGACGGCCCTTGGTCAGGCGGTCCAGCCCGCCACACCCACCAGCCAGGTGCTGTGGTATGACCAGCCGGCAGGAAACTGGGAGACGGAAGCGCTGCCTATCGGCAACGGCCGGTTGGGCGCGATGCTTTTCGGCGCAGCCGAAAAGGATACGGTTCAGCTCAACGAGGACAGCCTGTGGTTAGGTGATGAAAAAGACACGGGCATGTACCAGAATCTCGGCGAGTTCGAGGTGGCGTTGCCTCGGGCCAAGCCGGTGACGAATTACAGGCGCGAACTGGATATCGGCCGGGCGGTGCACACAGTGACCTATACGAGTGACGGGGTTGCTTTCCGCCGCGAGGCGTTGACCAGTTATCCCGACCAGGTCATGGTGTTCCGCTACACCGCCGACCAACCGGGCAGCTACAGCGGCGCACTCACCTTTAAGGACGGGCACGATGCCAAGCCCGTGATCGCGCCTGACAGACTAACAACCGCAGGCCAGTTGAAAAACGGCCTGCAATACGAATCGCAGATTTGGGTCATGAACGACGGCGGCACACTGGCTGCGACGCCAACGGGCATTGCGTTCCAGAACGTCAACTGCCTGACGCTTTTGGTCGCTGCCGGCACGGACTACCTCAACCAGCGCGCCAAAGGCTGGCGCACCGGCGAAGCGCCGCATCGCAGGGTGACCGAGCAGCTTGAACAGGCTGGCAAACGCCAATACGCCGATTTGCTGGCGGCGCATATCAAGGATTACCATGCATTATTCGGACGTTGTTCCCTTGAACTCGGGTCGTCCAGTGACACGAATAGGCAGTTATCCACAGCCAAACGCCTTACTGCATATCGTGGATATGTAGCGAAGACTTCTACCGAAACGAATTACAATGGAAATAGTGACGTTCCAAACGTTGCTGGTGCCCCGGATACGGAATTGGAAGTGCTTCTTTTTCAGTATGCGCGTTACCTGATGATCAGTTCGTCGCGCAACCGCCTGCCTGCCAATTTGCAAGGGTTGTGGAACAATAACAACAATCCCCCGTGGCGCTGCGACTATCATTCGGACGTCAATGTGCAGATGAATTACTGGTTTGTCGATCAGGCGAATCTATCGGAATGCTTCAGCCCGTTGTCCGAGTGGTTGTATTCGGTGATCCCGGTGCGACGCGACGCGACCAAGGCGGAATTCGGCACCAAGCGGGGCTGGATGACGCGTTCGGAAAACGGTGTGTTCGGCGGGGCATCCTACATTTGGGTACCCGGCGACGCGGCCTGGGTGGCACAGAACATCTGGGACCATTATGCGTTCACTCAGGACAAGGACTACCTTCAAACCAGAGCCTATCCGATTATCAAGGAGCTGTGTGAATTCTGGGAAGATTCCCTGAAGGAAGGACCGGGCGGCAAACTGGTCAGCCCCGAGAGCGTCTCCCCGGAGCATGGCCCAAAAGCGCAGGGCAACTCGTATGAGCAACAACTCGTCTATGATCTCTTCACCAACTACATCGATGCATCGCTGGCTCTCAATGTGGATGCGGAATACCGCCAGAAAATCACGGCGCTGCGCGACCGGTTGCTAGGCCCGCAAATCGGCAAGTGGGGCCAACTCCAGGAATGGATGACCGACCTTGACGATCCGAAGGAAGAGCACCGGCATCTTTCGCACCTGATCGCGGTCCATCCCGGCCGCCAGATCTCGCCCTTGACCACGCCCAAATTCGCAGAGGCGGCCAAAGTCTCGATGAATGCCCGTGGCGATGGTGCCACCGGATGGAGCCGCGCGTGGAAAATCTGTATCTGGGCGCGCCTGCAGGACGGAAACCGGACGCACAAGATTCTGAACGGAATGCTGAAAAGCCAGATTATGCCCAATTTGTTCGACACCCATCCGCCCTTCCAAATTGACGGCAATTTCGGCTATGCGGCGGGTGTGTGCGAAATGCTGGTCCAATCGCACATGGGATTCATCCACCTGCTGCCGGCCTTGCCGGACGCTTGGCCCACCGGCTCTGTCAAGGGTCTGCGTGCTCGAGGCGGCTTCGAGGTGGACATGGCGTGGGCAAACGGCAAGCTGACCTCGGTGACGCTGCGCAGTCTAGCAGGCAAGACCTGCCAAGTGCGCTACGGCGGGAAAGCGGTGGATCTGACGATGCAACCGGGGACTGTGATCCACCTCAACGGAGACTTGTCACGCAAGTGAAACACACCATGAATAAGCTAACAACAATCACCCTCGCCACCCTGCTTCTGGCTCTGCCAACCGCGCTCCATGCTGCTGAAGCGTCGGCGACTCAACCCATTGACCGGGATACATTGGACAAGTGGTCCGCGCCCTACCGGGGCTGGCACTACCAGCCCGATCATGTAATTTCCGCTGATCCCAAGATCCCCGGAAGCGAGGACTTCAAGAACACGGATGTTCCTTGCGTTTTCCAGATGCCGGGGCAGCCTAACAAATGGCACATGAGCTTCATCGCCTTCAACGGGAAAGGCTATAACTCGTTTGTCGCCGAGAGCACAGACCTTGTCAAGTGGACCAACCCGAAGCTTGCGATGGGTTTTGGTAAACAAGGCGAGTTTGATTTCGGCGGCTGTGTGATCGGTGCGTTCCTCTACGAGTCATACGACATCAAGGCACCGCGCGTACTGAAGAAACGGGACGGCAAATACTGGACGCTCTATGGCTGCTATCCCAAGCAGGGCAGCTATGAGATCGAACCCGGCTATGAGGGTATCGCCTCTAGCGAAGACGGCTTGACCTGGAAACGGGCAAAAGAGGAATATATCCTGTCGGTGCATGAGCCGGAAGCCGGTGATTGGGAGAAGAAGTGCATCTATCAGCCATGGCTGGTTGAATATGACGGCAAATTTTACAACTACTATAATGCCAAGGGTGGAAGCGAGCAGATGGGGCTGACCACTTCAGAGAACCTGATGGATTGGAAACGATATGAAGGCAACCCGGTTGTGCGGAATCGTCCGGGTGGCTGTGACGAGAAGTTCTGTTCCGATGGCAAGGTGTTTCGCGATGGGGATCACTGGGTGATGTTCTATTTTGGCCTGGATGCGGCTTTCAAAGCGCATATCATGGCAGCCTTTTCGCGTGACCTGCAACACTGGACCGCCCACCCGGAACCGTTATACAAGGCGGGCGGCAATCCCAGTGGCCTGGATGCCTCGTATGCTCACAAGATCTCGCTGGTTTACAACCCGAAGAATGAGACATTCTACCTCTACTATTGTGCCTGTGGTAGCAAAGGCCGCGGCATCGGGCTGATCACCAGTAAACAGCTGCCAAACAAAGAATAGAACGCGATAAGGAATCCACTATGAAGAACACACTTATCTCTATCCTCTGTCTGCTGTTCGGACTGCCGAACTGTTTTGCTGCGGACGCTGCCTTGATGACCATCCCCGTTGACTCGCCGGCTTTCGTATTTTCGCCGGGCAACTGGACCGGCGACGCGGGCCGCGCGGGCAAAGTCTTCCGCCAAACATGGAACCCCGGGGCCTATTTCCGTGTGACCTGGGAAAGCAAGAACCCGCAACCGGTGGCCAAACTCCGGCTCGACCTTTCCATCAATCAGGAAACTTTCAAGCCATCGCCGGTGGCTTACTCGATCGATGGCATCTGGAAAGCCAATATCCCGTGCGCAGGCGAGATCGCCATCGAAGGAATCACCAATGCCGGGTGCCACGAATTGGCGGTCTATGTGCAGCAAGGGACGTGGCAACAGAAGCGCTGGGGCAGCGAGGGGAAAAGCGGCCTGAGCGTGATGCGGGTTACGGGCCTGCAAGTTGATGCGGACAGCACCCCGGTTCCGGGCACCCCGGGAAGCAAGTGGGCGATGATCGTTGGCGACAGCATCACCGAGGGTTGCGGAGCGAGCGTGCTTGCGGGTTATTCCCATCTGGTGGGGCAGGCGCTCCGGACACTGCATTACGAATATTGCCTGAATGCCTGCGGGTGGAGCGGCTGGATCCACCGGGGCGACGACGGAGAGAACGGAGACGTTCCCGGTTATTATACGTTTACAAAATCCACCAGCGGTGTTGGCGGCCAGTATGACGACGCGGGAAGCCGCTGGAATAAGATCGACAGCAATCATTCGCTGCTGGATTCCCAGGGGCATATCAGCGCCAACGGGCAAACCGGCCAGGAACCCTCGCTGATCATGATCAACTATGGGACCAATGATGACCGCTCGCATAAATCCAATCCCGTCGTTGCAGCCAGCATCACGCAGTGCCTTGCGGCCTTGCGTGCCAGCGCTCCCAACACACAGATCGTCATCCTCATCCCCTTTGGCCAGTATTGCGCCACGGATTTGAAGGACGCCGTCGAGGCCCGCAAAAAGGCCCGTCCAGCGGATACCAAAATCACCGTGATCGACTTGGGACCGGGAGTTGCTAGAAACCTCGACTACCAAGAGCCTCACGGCTTGATGGGAGGCCTGCACCCGAATGACCGGGGACATGCGAATTTCGCAGCAGCCATCATCCCGCAGATGATGAAGCTTATCGAGAAGTGAAAACAAACCATATGCACGTATTATCTATCAATAAAACCCTCGGCGCAGCGCTGTTGAGCCTTGGCCTGCTGGCCCTGCTCAGTTCCGCCGTGACCGCTGGCGAGGCACCCAGGAATAAGCTCAACATCAATCCGGTATGGCACTTCACGCTCTACGAAATCGAGAACAGCGCGGTTTACAACCGGAGAGCAGCGAATCAAACTGAGGCCGCATGACTTTCTTTGAAATACGGTGTGCCACCGTTTGGCGCGGTGATACCGTGGCGCTTAAAGACTTCTCTTTGGAATTGCGCTCCGGGGAAAGTATCGCCGTGCTCGGCCCCAACGGCTCTGGCAAAAGCACCTTTCTCAAACTGCTGACCGGCGAGGTACGCCCTGAGGCAAAATGCGAAACGCATTGCCGCTTGTTTGGCGAGGAGCAGTGGTCGCTGGAAGAACTGCGCCACAGGATCGGAGTCGTGATGCCAGAGGAGGTGGCCCGCTTCGTTGATGGCGAAGTCGCAGGTGACACCGTGCTTTCCTCGCTGCGTGGTGCCTACGGCCGCACCCGGGACATGCGCTTTTCCAAAGTGGACAAGCAGCGTGCTCTGGAAGCGATGGAGATGATGGGCGTAGCGGCCATTCGGCACCGTGCATTCGGTGAACTTTCTTCCGGCGAGCGTCGGCGCTTCTTGGTTGCCAGGGCTCTTGTTCACCAACCAGAGGTACTGGTGTTGGATGAACCTTCGACGGCGCTCGATTTTGCAGCCTCGCTGCACTTGATTGTGACGCTGCGCCAACTGCTTCGGGAAGACCGCACGCTGGTGTGGGTCACCCATCATCCGGGAGAAATCCCGCCCGAGATCGACCGGGTGGTACTGCTCAAAGACGGGCGCATCTTCGCAGATGGACGGAAGCGCGACATTCTAACCAACAAGGCGCTGGGGCAACTCTATGAAGTGAACCTCAAGGTCAGCTGGTCTGGCGGCTGGTGCGATGTGCGGTTCCTGTGACCCTCACACTCACGAGCGGCACCGGCACGCTGGGCGGAACGTTGAACGGCACCATCACGAATGGAACCAGTTCGGTCACCATCAGCGGCATCACCTACACCAAGGCGGAAAGCGGCGTGGTGTTGACACCCGGCGGCGGTGGTCTTGGATCGTTAGATAGTCCGCCCTTCACGGTCGTCCCGGGGGACCCGGTCAAGCTGTCCTTCGGCGTCCAACCGAGCGCTGCAAGCCCGGGGGAGGCGATCAACCCGGCCGTGACGGTGCTGGTGCAGGATGCCTACGGCAACACCGTGACCAGTGACGCCAGCGGCGTGACGATCGGCAGTAGCTCGACCGACTTTGCCAGCGGTTCCACGGCGACCTTCACCGCCGCCGACAAGGTTTTGTCGGGCTATCAAGCCTTGGTCGCCGCCGGGAATATCTCAAGGAACTCACTTGGAACCAACGCGACCTGGTATTTGGTAAAAATGGCAGCGCAGCGCTGACGTTCTGTGACATGGCGGATCTGGCGCAAATCCGCACTCGAAATAATAAGTGATACGCCAGCCGCCAGCGCCCGTATATGCACACGACCTAGCCCGACAACCCGCATTCGATCCATCACGAGAAATTCATGAATACAATACGCAAAATTATTTATCCGAGGCGATTAGTCTCTTTCCTCCCCGGTGTCCTCATCGCGGTGTTGGCTGCCGTTTCCGCCCGTGCACAGAATACCGTTGTCGGCGATTGGACCTTTACCAACTCTGCCAATCCGGGTTGGTCATTGGAGCGAACCACCACCCTCACCCCAGCGGGCATTCAAATAGGAACTCCGGGTGCCGGGGGTGGAATCATACGCCACGGGGCACCCAAGGGTTTGAGTTTCATCAACTCCGGGGTGGAGATGATCTTCATCGGAACAGCCACCGCTAGCAATGGCGATGGCGTGCAATATCTCTCGCTGGATAACTCCGGCTTTCGGTGTTGCTTTGGCCTCGGAGCGCCTACCGGACCGGGCAACTCCGTCAACGACGGGGCCGCCTGGCTCAATCAAAACTACAACCGAACCGGGGGCGAAAATCTGACACGAACGACCGTCACCGGTTCAGACATTCGACTGAAGGGCCGGCACTCCATGGCCCTTGTGCGCTTTGACGACCTGACGCTGCACGCCTATGTGGACGGCATCGAGATCGGCAGCCGCAAGACTGACGACACTGGCCGCATTCAGATCTCCAGCATCGGTGTTGGCGATAACAACTTCAATGGCGTCACCTACTTTCCGCCCGGCACCGTCGTCGAGCGGCTTCGCGCATTTACCTTCCCATCCGGCGGATTCGAGCAGAACCAATTGTTGCTGGGGCGCACGAACCAGCCCGCCACGCCAGCGGGATTGAAGGTATCGCCGGGCAATGGATCCGTGTCTCTGAATTGGAACACAGCACCCTTCGCCAGCGGCTACAACGTGAAGCGCTCGCTGACCCATGGAGGCCCGTATGCGGTCATCGGCACCACCAAAAGCCGGGCGTATTCCGACGCTTCGCTGGTCAACGGCACGACGTATTACTACGCGGTTTCCGCCACCAATTCCGCAGGAGAGAGCGCGAACTCGGCAGCAGCCAGCGCCACGCCATCAGCGCCTCCCATTCCCGCCGCACCAGCAGGGGTGGCTATCACAGGAAACAACTCGCAGGTGAGTCTGAAGTGGAACGCGTCAACTGCAGCCATCGGCTACAAGGTCATGCGCTCGCTGGCCCAAGGCGGGCCCTATGCGGTGATCGGCAGCACTGCGGAGACGGCCTACACCGACACTCACGTGGCTAACAACACAACCTATTACTACATGATCACGGCGGGCAACAGGACAGGCGAGAGCGCGCATTCCGCCCAGGTCTCCAGCCGGGTGCTCTTTCCAACCTGGAAATACACCGCGTCCCTTTTCATCATCACCACGCCCGACGGGGCGAATCTGGCGGCGGCGGCCTCTGAAGCCAACTTCCCGGTTCTGGTCCGGTTGAATGCCGACTTCTTTGACTTCAGTCAGGCTCGAAGCGATGGCGGAGACATCCGCTTTGCAACAACCGACGGTGCCTTCTTGGCGCATGAAATCGAGCAATGGAACCCGTCCGGCGGGACCGCCGCCATCTGGCTGCGAATTCCACTCATTCAGGGCAACACCAAACAGGAAATCAAGATGCGCTGGGGCAGCAACGACGCGCTCAACACATCGAGCGGTTCCGCCGTATTCAATGCCGATAATGGATTTGTCAGCGTCCTGCATCTCGACGATGCCCTGACGGATTCAGCCGGCTCAACGGTTCCCGTCAACGTCGGCACGACGGCTGCCTCGGGAGTGGTCGGCAAGGGCCGACACTTCATGGCGGGACAAGGCATCAACTGCGGAATCGACCTTCAAAATTTTCCTATCGACTCCAACCCACACAGCACGGAAGTATGGTTCCGGGACAACGCGACCCGTAACACCCTGCTGGGCTGGGGGCTCTCGATTCCCCAGGGCATGGTGGCGATGCAGGTGGCCAGTCCGCCGCGCCTTAGCATGAATTGTTGGGGGGGAGGAAATGTTACCGGTGCCAGCACGATCGAGCTTTCTCAATGGTATCATGTGGCCCACACATATAAGATCGGCGAGGCACGTCTCTATGTGAATGGCGTGCTTGATAACAGCAGCACGGCCGGCAGCATGAGCATCCCCGCTCCCGCCCAAATGTTTATCGGCGGCTTTGGAAACCGGTACAACTTTGCCGGCGACCTCGACGAGGTGCGCATCTCCAATGTGACCCGTTCCGCCGACTGGATCAAATTGGAGTACGAGAACCAGAAGCCGACGCAGACACTGGTGGGTATTCTGGCGAAACTAGGGGACGCCTTTGCGGTTTCACCTGATCGGGTATGGGTTGATGAGGGAAAGAGCGTGACCGTTAGCGCCCAAGCCGGCGGTGCCCAGAAGGTTTACTGGACTCTCAAGAAGGACGGTGTGGAATCTATCATCGCCGTGGACCGGTTTTCATATACGCTGGATGCCGGTCGCGTGACAGGCGATCAATCATTCACCCTGCAGTTCAAGGCGGTGTTTGCCAATGGAATCAAGACCAAGGACATACCAGTGACGATCCATGACAGCATTCCCGATCCGGTATTCACCCTGAAGACGCCGACTCAATGGAATGGGCGAGATACGATTGAAGTCGTGCCAGAGATCAGCAACATAGCTGCTATGAAAGATAAAGGTGCCGGCGAGTTGCACTACACCTGGGCAGTCTCGGGCGGGGCCGTGATCAAAGAGATTGTGCCAGGCAAGTTGATTCTCAAACGCTCGCAATACAGTGGTCCGCTTACCGTAAATGTGGCGATTGATAATGGCGGATCAGCCTCCGCAGGCACCGCATCGATCATGGTGACTGAGCCGCATGAAGATGTGTGGGTCCAGCGGATTGCGGAAAAGGACGAGAAGCCCGAGGCTGGCCAGTTCTATCCACGTGATGACAAGAACGAGGGTACGCTTTTTTACAACGGAACGCTCTCCAGTGCTGCGGATTCGGTGTTCCTAAAACTCTACGCTGATGACAAACTCATCAAAACAGAGACCATGAAGCCTACCGCGGAAAACTCCTATGCGTTCACTGTCAAAATCCAGGCCGGCTTGATCAAATACAAAGTCGAGTTCGGAACAAAAACCGCCGGTACCGAGACGCTTTTTCAAACGGTCAATAACTTGGTCTGCGGTGACGCCTACCTGATCGACGGCCAATCCAACGCTCTGGCGCTTGATACCAATGAGCAGTCGCCCAATGTCACCAGCGAGTGGATTCGAAGCTATGGCGGACCGACCGGACAAGGCCAGGGCGGCAAGAGGCCAAACCTCTGGTCCAGCCCGGCCTGGAGGCCGTCTCCGGGATCGAGCGATTACCTCGGCTGGTGGGGCATGGATCTCGCAAAAAAACTTTTGGAAAGCAATAAGATGCCAATCTGTATCATTCAGGCCGCTGTGGGCGGCACCCGGATTGACGAGCACAAGCGCAATGAGACCAACCCCGTGGATCTAGCAACAATCTACGGCCGGATGCTCTGGCGCGTGCAACAGGCCCGACTGACGCACGGCATCCGCGCGGTTCTCTGGCACCAGGGTGAAGCAGATCAGGGGTCGGACGGTCCTGACGGCGGTTATGGCTGGGAGACCTATCAAAACTACTTCCTGAACATGTCGGCTGCTTGGAAACAGGACATGCCTAACATCCGCCACTACTATGTGTTCCAGATTTGGCCCAATGGCTGCAGCCAGGGCAACGGCCACGGCGACATGCTGCGGGAGAAGCAGCGGTCCCTGTCGCGCCTCTATTCCAATCTGGACGTCATGTCCACGCTCGGCATCAAGCCGCCCGGTGGATGCCACTATCCGCTGACCGGTTGGTCCGAATTTGCCCGCCTGATGCAACCGCTCATCGAGCGGGATTTTCACGGCCGCAAGGTGCCCGAGCCGATCACCGCGCCGGACCTCAAGCAGGCGTATTATGCCAGCGCCGCGAAGGATGCAATCATCCTCGAGTTCGACCAACCGGTCATCTGGCTGGATTCACTGGCCGGCCAGTTCTATCTGGATGACGCGAAGGAGAAGGTGGCCAAGGGCAGCGTGAATGGCAACGTGATCACTCTGCAATTGAAGGCACCCGCCACCGCCGGAAAAATCACCTATCTCAAGGAACTCACCTGGAATGAGAACAACCTGGTTTACGGCAAGAACGGCATCGCTGCGCTGACATTCTGCGACGTGCCGATCCTGCCGGAAAAGCCAAGTTCGAAATAGCAGAGATCACAAGCCCATGTGCAAATTTGTCTGGCTCGGGTGTGAGCACGGCACATTCATAACGGAAAGCATCGGTGTGGCGGCCATTTTTACCGAGTTTCTGAATGAAGATCGTTAGGGACTCCATCAGGGTCTTTGCCCCTTGGCCGAAGGAGCAGAATGCAAAATTCACCAAAGGAAAATGATCTAATTCTACTTAGTTACTAAGGAAGAAGAAATGAAACAGACCATGAAACACAACTTGCTTGCCGGCCTCGCCGCGCTCATACCCGCAACAACCCTCCTGGGCGCTGAGCCAAAGTCCCCCACCCCGCTCCCAAATACCACCCGGGCCGCCCGCCCGCTGGATCCGGGGCGCGAGTTTATCACAAATGCCAAGTTCGGCATATTCGTCCACTACACCGTCGAGTATGCCCATCTTCTGGGCAAGCCCGAACCAGCGGTCTGGAACCTGGATGCCAAGGCCGACGCCTTCGACGTCAAAGCATTCGCCGACGCGGTCGAGGGCATGGGTGCCCAATATGTCACCCTAACATCATTCCATGCGGCGATGTACCTGCTGGCACCTAGCAAGGTCATGGTCGATGCCGGCTTGGCCAAACACCAGGCAAAGCGCGACTTGATCGGAGAAGTGGCTGACGAACTGAACAAGCGCGGCATCGCACTGTGCCTCTACGTCCACCCGACCGACCAGCATGACCTATCGCGGGAGGAGCGGGCGCTGTTCGGCTGGGGGCCGGAAGTAAATGGCTTGCCCGGTGAGAAGCTCGGGCAGTGGCCGAATCCGAAATGGGACGACTTCCTGTTAGGGTTATTCAAGGAAATCAGCCTGCGCTATGGCAAGCGGGTCGCCGGGTACTGGATAGACCAGCATTCGGGCAAGGTGTTTCCTGATGCGGGACGGCTGGCCGTGGCCTTGCGGGCCGGCAACCCGGATGCGGTGATCTGGCAGAACTCAGGAGCCTATGTTCCAGCAGGTCTTTCGTTAGAGAGTGCCTGGCCTGCCTGCGAGGGTGGCGATCCCAGTCACGGAGAGAAAGACCAATGCTGTATCCTGCCAACAGATAACGCATGGTTTCTGGGCAAAAAGGTCCAAATCCCGGCTCCAGAGGTCTTCCGCGGCGTGGTCCGATGCGCCGGTTGCCCCGGCCAAAAAAGCGGCGTCCATGTGGCCCTGACGCCCTATGCTGACGCTTATGCTCCCCCGGTGAAGCAGATGATGGATGATTTCGGGAAGCTTTGGCGTGAGCGCAAAGTGTCGCTGCTCAATACCAAGCCTAGCAAAATCCTCCAACTTGAGCAGAAGAGCAACCCATGGGAAGTCGTGGCCACCGATTCCGCCGATGGCTCAACCGTATATGTGCATGTGATGATTCCGCCTGACGGGAAAGCGCTCCATCTGCCGCCGCTGAACGACAGTCGGAAACTTATCTGCGTCTCTCTTCTGCTAGGCGGCAACGAAGTGAAATTCAAGCAATCGGACGAATTTCTTGAACTGACATTGCCTGCGGATATGAAATGGGATCCGGTGGACACGGTGGTCGTGCTGAAGGTCGGGCCGGCATTTGAGCCGGGTGTGATTCTCAGCGAGAATGCGAAGCTGGAGATCAGTTCGACATGTGGGCATGATGTTGTTGCTAACCATGCGCGGCTATTTTCTGGCGAGAAGGTTCCCTTTGCGTTCCATACTGACAGCGAAAAGAACCCGTGGGCGAAGATTGACCTCGGTGGCGTTAGGACGCTGCGCACGGTCGAGATCGAGAACCGTGAGGGTGAGCAGGAGCGGACCAAAGGTCTCGTCATGTCCATCTCCGAGGACGGACAAAAGTGGGAAGAAGTCTGGCAAGCAAAAAGTTGGGTCACTACCTGGATCGCGCGGATGACACAGTCGTCAGGCGGCACCGTCACATCCGGGCGCAAGGCGAGATTCATCAAGCTTGAAACGCGTGGCGAATCCCCTAGGCCGCTGGTGCTCAAACGCGTGACGGTCTTCGGTGTGATGTGATCAAAAAATGTAGGGACCGCAGTCAATGAAGAAAACAATCATCGTAATGATCGTCATGCGGATTGCAGTGGCGGCGCAAGCCTCATTGTCGCACGGCATGCTGGCAGAAATTGATTTGGCATCCGATGGCGCTGGAAGCACTACAGGCACGGGTTGGACGCTCAGCGCTGACGGCGGACCAGCCCGGCCGATCAAGGTGCCTGGTGGCGGTTGGAACTCCGACTGGCAGGACCCGCGGATCGACACCATGAGCGGTGTGAAGGATTACGTCGTCTATGAACGGAAAATCACGGTGCCCCAAATAGCTGCCGACCAGGTCACCAAGATCTCATTCGGCGCGGTCAACTATGGTGCCGAGGTTCTGATCAATGACAAGCCGGTGGGCACGCACGCCGGCCCTCTAACACCATTTGAGACGGAGATCACCGGAGTCGTCGAGCCGGGCAAGGAATGCACGCTCAAGGTCAAGGCCTATCATCGCAGGCACTACATGGACGGCAGTATTTGCACCGTGCCCGTCAGCATCGACAATCCACTTGGAGCCGACAAGGAAAAGTGGACGGGGACTTGGTGGGGGCAAGACAGGTTTGCGTATGGCATCATCAAATATGTGAAACTGGTGGTCTATCCGGCCGTCCATGTGGAAGACCTGTTTATCAAGCCATCGGTGACTCATGACAGCCTGACGGTAGTGGCGTCCATCCGCAACAGCACGGCCGCAGATAAGGCGGTGGTTCTGTCGGGCCGGTTTTCCTCCTGGAACCAAGCCGCTTGGAAGTATCCGACGATTCCGGATATGGTTCTGACGATTCCGGCTGGGGCTGCGGCGCAAGTGGTTGTGGGACCGATCAGGTGGGGCTTGGGTCCCCAGAGCTACTGGTGGCCGAACATGCCCTTCCGCGAAGACTACGTGGCCACGCTGCACAATCTGGCTCTTGATGTGAAGGAAGCTGGCAAGACATGGCAGAGTTACACGCAGCAATTTGGATTTTGCGAACACACCGAGGGTCCATATTACTATCAGGTTAACGGCGTCCGGATGCTCCAGATCGGCGACGTCACGACGGAGTCGCAAATTGGCTACTACGATTCCTACGCGACGTTGCCTGCGTTTCAGCCGCCCACGGGGCCGGGCACAGGGTGTCCTGAGACTTGGCGGCGCTACATGCGCTGCGGGATCAATTCAATCCGCGTATCGTGTGGGTTACCGACGGAGTATATGATGCAGGCGGCCGACGAGGCGGGATTCATGCTGATACCTGAAGCCGTGACCTTCGGCAATATGACGGCCCGCTATGAAAACATCCATCATCCGCGGACAGTCAGGGAAATGGGGTGGCTCTGCCGGAATCATCCCTGCGTGATGCGTTATAGCTTAGGCAATGAGATTCGCGGCGGCATGGATGGATGGCGCAGCTTGATCGACGTCATGCTGGAAGTGGATGACACACGACCCCTGATTTTCGAGCATCAGGGCGGCCCCGGAGACAAATACCTCGGGGTGAAGCATGGGCACGCGTATTCCGGTTCCCACTATGGACCGATCACAAAGAATCCCGGCAAGGCCATCTACAACATGGGCGAGTGCTGCTGGGGCACGGATGACATGGCAGAGTTCGCTGTTGTGGCCATGCGGATGCGGTTATATGACTGGGCCTATTTTGCACCTTGGTGCTGGCTCAACTACTGGCCGAATTTTTTCCAAGGCATCGATCATGACAAACACGTGCTGAAGGAGCACAACAGCGTTGACCGCCACGACAACACCAATGGCTGGGGATCACCCGTAGTGAATCTCGCACAGCGTGCGCTTCACCCATATCTTGTGCTGGACGTTGGGATCATGGAAGACTCGAAAAACCTGCCCAACATCACGAATGGTCAGCAGGCAACTGAGTGGCACAAGATTGGCGAAGGCAACGTCCGGTGGCCCCGCAACCTGCCCTGTTATGCCAGAGGCGACACGGTTGAGCGTCGCATCGAGATCTTCAACGGCGGGTTGGCTGGCAGCAAACTCTCGCTGAAATGGTCCGCCCATTGGGACAGCCTCAGTGGACCGATGGCCCTTGTCGGCGAAACCCTTGGACCGTTAGAGATCCAACCGGGATTTCATATCACCCAGACCATTCGTTTTCCGGTGCCGGCGACGGACAAGGTTGACCGTCGGCTCTATCTGGTCATGGAGTCGATCAAGGATGGTGCCGTGGTGTACACGGAAGACAGGATCTATTTCACCGTCGGCATTCAATAATTGAAAGGAAGTTGATCCATGCATATATCTCTTTGGAATCGCGCATTCACTTGCATTCGGATGGTCCTCATGGCTGGTATGGCTTGGTGTTTGCTCTTGGGCATCACTTATGCATCCGAAACGCCATCAGGACTGGCATTGTGGTATGACAAGCTGGCAGCTGGATGGCTTGAAGCGTTGCCGGTGGGCAATGGCCGGATTGGCTGCATGGTGTTCGGCGGTGTCGAATCCGAGCGGCTGCAGTTGAATGAAGTCAGTGTTTGGTCTGGCTCGCCACAGGATAGTGATAATCCTGACGCCTTGGCGGCACTGCCAGAAATACGCCAATTCCTCTTCGATGGTAAATACGATCAAGCCAAGGAATTATCTGCCAAGAAGCTCATCTGCAAGGGGGTCGGCACGAGAGGTGCAGCCTCCGCGAACGATCCCTTTGGATGCTTCCAGACACTAGGCGATCTGACGCTGAAGTTCGATGCTCCTGGCCAAATCAGCGAGTATCGCCGGACTCTGGATTTGGAAACGGCGGTCGCTGCGGTAAGCTATCGTATCGGCGATGCTACATTCAAACGCGAGGTGTTTTCCAGCGCGCCGGACCAGGTGCTCGTCGTGCGCATGACCTGCGACAAGCCCGGCAAGCTCGGCTTTACGGCCAACCTGACGCGGCCCGAACGTTTCACCACTGCGGCCGACGGCTCAGACGGGTTGGTTATGAGCGGGCAGTTGAACGACGGCCTGAACGGCGCGAATGGGATGAAATACATCGCCAGGCTCAAGGCTGTCG
The DNA here is from genome assembly GCA_903827375.1 of Akkermansiaceae bacterium. Taxonomy (GTDB): domain Bacteria; phylum Verrucomicrobiota; class Verrucomicrobiia; order Verrucomicrobiales; family Akkermansiaceae; genus Luteolibacter. Next base: position 9,163 of record CAIKHZ010000193.1, on the reverse strand, counting down.
CCGAGGGCGGCACGGTGAAGACCGACGGGAATAATCTGCGCGTGGCGGGGGCGAATTCCGTCACACTGCTGTTGACCGCAGGCACAAACTATAAACTCAATCCGCCGTATCGCGGCAATCCACATGAAAAGGTGAGCGCCGACCAACTTGCGGCAGCTGCGGCCAAGCCCTACGACGAATTGCGCAAGGCACATGTGGCTGACTATCGAAAATTGTTTGACCGTGCATCGCTCGATTTTGGCGGCCATGAGGCGCGCAAGTTGCCCATTGATCAGCGGCTAGCCCGGATGGCAAGAGACAAGACGCCTGATCCGGATCTGGAAGCGATGCTTTTCCAGTACGGACGTTATCTGGCGATTTCCAGTTCCCGTTCCGGCAACCTGCCCTCCAGTTTGCAGGGGATCTGGGCCGATCAGATCCAGACGCCGTGGTGCGGCCAATACACAGTAGATCTTAATGTTCAGATGAACTGCTGGCCGCTTGAAGTTGCCAATCTATCGGAATGTTTTCTACCGACATTCGATTTGATTGATTCGTGGCGGGTACCGGGTGCAAAGACGGCGAAAGTGCATTACAACGCCAAAGGCTGGATCGTACACACGGTTGCCAATGTGTGGGGATTCACCTCTGCACCCGAGCATCCCGCCTTCGGGATGTATATGGGTGTGGGGGCATGGCTTTGCCAGCCGGTCTGGGAGCACTACGCATTCACCGGCGACCGCGAGTATCTCCAACGCGCCTATCCAGTGATGAAGGAGTCGGCGGAATTCTATCTCGATTGGCTGGTGAAGAACCCAAAGACCGGCAAGCTGGTCTCCGGCCCGTCCACATCCCCCGAAAACGAATACATCGCCGCCGATGGCCAGCGCGGCTGGCTTTGCATGGGGCCATCAATGGATCAACAGCAGATATGGAATTTGTTCGGCAACGTCATTGAAGCGGCCAGTGAGTTAGGCATAGATGATGCGTTTATTGGCCGCATCCACGATGCCAGGGGGCTGTTGGCAGGCCCGAAGATCGGGGCTGACGGGCGGCTCATGGAGTGGCCGGAGGAGTTCAAGGACTCTGAAAATGGGGGCCACAGGCATCTGTCACATCTGTTTGGATTGTATCCTGGATCACAGATCACGCCGAGCGCAACTCCTGAATTGGCCGCAGCAGCCCGAAAATCCCTTGAAGTCCGCCTAGCGAACGGCTCAAGTGGGTGTGGGTGGAGTTGTGCTTGGACCATCAATTTGTTCGCCCGGCTCTTGGATGGAGAGAAGGCGCATGATCATCTCTTGCAGTTCATGAATAAACAGATCGCTCCAAATCTGTTCGACATGGTATTCGGAGCCGGTCCTTTCCAGATTGATGGAAATTTTGGCTATACAGCCGGTGTTTGCGAAATGCTTTTGCAGAGTCACTCCGGCGAGATCGCGCTGTTACCAGCGCTGCCGAAGGCCTGGCCGGCCGGATCCATCAAAGGACTGCGTGCTCGCGGCGGCTTCGAGATAGAGATGACGTGGGCGGATGGAAAGGTTGTGACGCTAGCTATCAAGTCCGCCTTTGGCAAGCGTTGCCGGATCAAATCGCCTTCTCTGTTGATGATGACGGAAGACGCGCTCAAGCCAGCGGTCAAGCCAGTTGGCACGAATGTCATCGAGTTCGATACGAAGCCGGGAAAAACTTACACATTGGCGGCGTTTCCCGGCAAACTTTGAAACTAACAATCAGTGAACCACTCTATTACAGATAAACCTAACAGATGAATACAATCAACTATTGCCGAATCGTTGCGCTTTGCCTTGCTTTCAGTTGCGCCGGTTGGGCTGCGGAAACGAGCGGCTTCGTGGCCCGCACCTATAGCGACGGCAAGGGGCATTCACTTCCCTACCGCTTGTTCATTCCCGATGGCTATGATGCATCCAAGCCGTATCCGCTGGTCCTCTACTTTCACGGTGCCGGCGGGCGAGGCTCCGACAATCTGAAACAGATGACGGATGTGCCAAGATTTCTGGTGTTGGCGGAACCTGCCAACCAGCGGAAATGGCCCTGTTTCATCCTGGCTCCGCAGTGTCCGGAAAATCAGCAATGGGCCGCCATGCCCTGGAGCGAACCAAGCGGTGTCGGCAAGTTCACTTCCATCACCTGGCCGATGGAGGCGTCGTTGGCACTTGTGGATTCTCTCCCACAAGAATATCGGGGGATCGACGTATCTCGACTCTATGTGACTGGCATTTCGATGGGAGGGTACGGGACCTGGGATGCAGTCTGCCGGGTTCCGAAAAAGTTCAAGGCGGCAGTTCCCATCTGCGGCGGGGGCGACCCGGGCAAAATCGCCCAAGTAACCGAGCTCAAAAATCTTCGTGTCTGGGCTTATCATAGCGCCGATGATCGGACCGTGCCGGCGGGCCGTACGCGGGAGATGATCGACGTGCTCAAAGCACTGAAAGGCATCCAACCCCGCTACACGGAATTTCCAGATGGAGGCCATGATGCCTATACCCGGGCATATGCCGACCCAGCCCTCCTGCCATGGTTGTTCGCTGGCGATGGACGCGTCATGGAAGTCGGCACCCGCGCACAGGTTCAACAATGGGACCTGTTTGAGACATCCTTCGAGAGCGCGAAAGCATATACGAACTCCTTCATGGATATCGAGGTGGATGTCATCTTCAAGCAGGGCGAAAGGCAGTGGAGAGTTCCGGCCTTCTGGGCGGGTGGCGGCACCTGGAAAGTCCGATTCGCACCGCCGGTGCAGGGAGAGTACACCTATCGAGTCGAGTGCACCGACAAGGCGAATGCAGGTCTGAACGGGAAGGAACAGGCTCTTTCCGTCGCGGCCTACACCGGTGATAATCCCCTGCTCAAACATGGATTTCTCAAAGTGAGCTCCGACAAGCGGCACTTTGAACATGCCGACGGCACGCCGTTCTTCTGGCTTGGCGACACCTGGTGGAAAGGTTTGTGCAAACGGCTAACATGGGAAGGCTTCCAGGAGCTGACGGCCGACCGCAAGGCGAAAGGTTTCAGCCTGGTGCAGATTGTGTGCGGGCCGTATCCAGATGAAGATCTGTTTGAGACACGGTGGGAGAATGAAGGCGGCAAGCCCTATGAGACTAAGGATTTCAGCGTTGTCAATCCGGAGTATTTCAAGTATTCAGATCGGCGCATCAAGCATCTGGTCGATAACGGGATTGTCCCGGCGATCGTCGGCGGCTGGGGTCGGGGCGACTGTGACGGCATGAAGGCCGGAGTGCCGGGTTTGAAGCGGCACTGGCGGAACGTGATTGCGCGGTATGGTGCGTATCCCACAGTATGGATTATCGGCGGTGAATCCCAAGGACCTCAGTGGACCGAGGTGGCGAAGTATGTGCAGGCAACCGATCCGTATCATCGGCCTTCGACCATCCATCCCGAGCAATCAGGCCGGTCGTCGGTGACGGACGAATCTGCAATCAACTTCGATATGCTACAGACCGGGCATGGCGATTGGGATGCGGGCCGTGGCGCTATTCCTAAAATGCAAGCAGCGTATGGAAGGAACCCACCGATGCCTGTTTTGATTGGCGAGTATTGTTATGAAGGCCACATGCAGACCGCCGCACAGGACGTACAGCGCTACGTGTTCTGGGCGTCGATGCTCAGCGGTTCGGCCGGCTTGACCTACGGTGCTGCGGGAATCTGGCACGCGAGCGTCGAGGGCGATCCGGGCACCGTGAATGTGTACGACCTAACGACGTGGAAGCAAGGCATGAACTATCCCGGCTCAACGCAACTGGGGCTGGGCAAGAAGCTGCTAGAACAGTTTCCTTGGGCACGCTTTGAGCCGCACCCGGAGTGGGCACCGGGTTGTTTTGCCGCAGGCATCCCCGGCGGGATGCGCGTCATCTACCTGCCGCGACGCAATATCTACAATTGGAGCGGGTTCAGCGTGAACAAGCTCCAGCCCGGAGTGCCGTATTCCGCGTTCTATTTCGACCCCGTCACCGGGCGGCGCTTTGACCTTGGCGTTGTGAGCACCGCGTCCGGTTCATGGAATACGCCCAATGTGCCTTCACCCCAGGACTGGGTGCTGGTCATGGAGGCACCGGACCTTGGTGCGCCGGTGATCCTTCCGGGCGCAAAGGCAGGTCAGGCCTACTCCGACCGCATGCTTCCGGAGGGCGCCGCCTTCGCCAAGGTGGACGGGGGCGCTTGGCTCACCATCCAGCCAGATGGCCGCGTCTCGGGCACGCCCGACGAGACCGACGTCGGAGGCAATTCGTGGATCGTTTCGGTGACCAAGCCTGGCGCTCCGCCCACATTTATCCCGCTCCAGATCCCGGTGGCTGGTTCTCCGGGCATCCATTTCGCAGAGAATTTCAGCCGCTACAGCGGCAACCAGAACGGGACGCAATACCAAAGCGGGCTGAAAGTCGCCTATCATGGCAACGTGGCCGGTTGGACCCATGCAGGCACCGGCACCATCCACGCGGTGGACCGCGCCAATTCCGCCGGGCAGTTGAATCCGCCGAACTGGGCCGTCATGATCTGGCAGGACAATGTCATCACGTCCCGCAGCTTCGCCGCGAACGCCGCCGGGCATGCCTATTGCGTGAACTTCGAGGCTGGTGCCGCTGTCTATGCGGATACGCATCCGGACCAGGCGACGAGGTCCGGTGACGCCCTGCTCATCGAAGTGCTGCGCGGCGACAACAGCGTCCTGGCCCGCCACATCCATGAGCCGGGTGCCTGGACCGGGAAGATGGCGTTCGTCGCCGCAACTTTCGAATACAAAGGTGATGGCTCGGGTGACATCCGCCTCCGCATCGGGCCGTCCGGAACATTGACCAGCGGGCGCTTCCAAGGCGCGATCGACAATGTGATTGTGAGAGAACTGAAATGAAAAGACATGAAATGATAACAAGCAAAGTGAAAGCATGGATTTTGGGAGTGTGTATCTTGATGCCGACGGTTGTGTCGGGCGCGGAAGTTGCGCAGTGGAATGTGTTTGAAACATCCTTCGAGAGCGCGAAAACATATACGAACGCTTTTGTAGAAATCGAGGTGGATGTCATCTTCAAGCAGGGCGAAACGCAGTGGAAAGTGCCGGCCTTCTGGTGCGGCGGCGGCAAATGGACCGTTCGCTTCGCACCCCCGGTGCAGGGAGAGTTCACGTGCCGCGTCGAATGCTCGGACAAAGCCAATCCCGACCTCAACGGGCACGAGCAGGCATTTCGCGTCGCGGCCTACACCGGTGATAATCCCCTGCTCAAACATGGATTTCTCAAAGTGAGCGCCGACAAGCGGCACTTTGAACATGCCGACGGCACCCCGTTCTTCTGGCTTGGCGACACCTGGTGGAAAGGTCTTTGTGACCGGATCACCTGGGAAGGCTTTCAACAACTCACAGCGGACCGCAAAGCCAAGGGGTTCAATGTGGTTCAGATCATCGGTGGCGGTCCCTATCCGGACGAACCGCTGTTTGATGACCGCTGGAAAAACGAAGGAGGGATGCCTTACGCAAAGGACTTTGAGCGCCTCAACCCGGCGTATTTCGACTACGCCGACCGCCGGATCAGGCATCTGGTGGACAACGGAATGGTTCCCGCCATGGTCGGCGGTTGGGGCTGGAACACGTCCTGCATTTCCAACGAGACGATCGGCGGCAGGGAGAGATGGTTTTTCCGCCACTGGCGATATCTGATTGCGCGCTACGGGGCGTATCCCGTCGTCTGGATCGTTGCGGGCGAGATGCGCCATCCCTATCTGAATGAGCTGACAAAGTATGTCCGAGACAACGATCCTTACAAGCATCTCATTGCCATGCATCCGCCCGGCGTGCCGGAGATGCAGTCGGGCCGGAAGGTTGTGCTCAATGAGGCACTGGTGGATTTTGATTTCTTGCAGACGGCGCACAACGAGTGGGCCTCCGCTCCTATCACCGTGTCGCAAGTCACCATGTCCTACTCCAAGACGCCGCCCATGCCGGTGGTCAATGGCGAAGTGACCTACGAATGGCACAAGAACCAGAGCCGGCATGACCTTCAGCGATTCATGTTTTGGACCTGTTTACTCAACGGCGCCGCCGGGCACACCTACGGCGCGGGCGGGATCTGGCAGATGAACACCGAGACGGTGCATGGCAGCACGGCATACGAGACGATCCCCTGGCATGTGGCCATGCATTACCCGGGATCGGCCCAGCTTGGTCTGGGCAAGAAGTTGCTGGAGGAATATCCGTGGTGGCGGTTTGAGCCCCACCCGGAGTGGGTCGAACCTCACAGCACGACCCTCCTTGAACCGCATGCCGGTTGGTATGACAATCACCAGAAGTGGGCGGAGCTGAAAGGCCGTTGGGATTTGCCCTATGCGGCCGGAATTGCCGGAGAGGTTCGTTTTATTTACATTCCCGGCAACAACGACTATCAGTTAACCGCGCCCTCCGTGATGAACCTGGAGCCGGGCGTCAACTATCGTGCCTTCCTGTTCGATCCGATCTGGGGCAAACGGATTGACCTGGGGCCGGTTGTCAAGATTAAGCCGGCCGATGAATATCACCCCCCGCAACTGCCATCACCCCAGGATTGGGTTCTGGTGTTGGAAAAGGTGAAATAACTCAGAAAACAAGAGATCAGATGCTATGAGAAAAAGATGAAGTGGGTGATGCAGTATTAGAATGTTCACCATTGAATACGGATAAACCTGAAATGAGTAATCCTGGTATGTCTACTCGACAACAATCATTTATGTGCCGTCTGGTTCTTGGACTACTGATAGTCGGCGGCTCACTGTTGACGGTCAGAGCGGAAGATGACGCTCGTTCCCTTCCGACCGTGTCGTCCTCCAGCCGAGCGGGCGAAATGGAGGTCGCTGAGATTCCTTATGCCGTGCCGCAAAAGCCGTGGGCCACGGGATTGGGTCATCACCGGGCCGTGGTGCATGTCGCCGGGCCGGCGAAAGCCGTTGCGGCCGAGATTCCTTGGCGGCGGCGCGACCGCGACGCGGACCAGAAGAATATCGTGATCGTCGATGCGGCAACCGGCCAGCGCGTAACCAATGTGGCGCGGTTGAGCATCAACCGCGAGCGGGGCATCGTGGTCTTCGAGCCAAAAACCGCGCCCGGCGACTATTTCGTCTATTTCATGCCGTTTGCCTTCCAAGGTTCGTGGGGCGGCTGCGACACGGCCTATCCGAAGCCGGAAAGCACCGCCGCCGCGGATTGGCTGGCCGGCAACAGTCTTGACGCCCACGGCGCGGCTGCCGACATCTGGACAGGACTGCCCAAGGCCAAGGTGCTGCGCATCAAGGCCCGGCTCCCGTTCGACAGCTTCTATCCGATGGAAGTGGTCGCCACGGACGCCGAGGTGAAGCGGTTTCTGGAGAAAAACCCACAACCGTACCTGCTATTCCCAGAGGACCGGCGTAATCCCATCCGTATGTTTGACGACCTGCCTTTGAAATGGGTGCGCAGCGGGCCATCCCTGCAATTCCAGGGCGAGGCGCTGCGCAACGAATATTATGTTTTTTAGATCGGCGTCTTTGCTTCCAAGCCTGTGTTGAAGAACCTGACCATAGGATTCTCCGCTTTGCGTGCGGCCAGGGGGCAGGAGATCCCCGCCTCCGCCATCACCTGTTTCAATACTCAGGGGGTCGACACGTGGGGCAAGCTATTCACGAAAACGCTGACGGTCGCCGCCGGCAAGGTGCAGCCGCTGTGGTGCGGCATCGATGTCCTCCGCAACCAGAAGCCGGGAATTTACACTGGCACCGTGACCATCAGGGCCGAAGGGCTGGAATCTCAGACGGTCACGGTCGCGCTGACGGTTTCCGGCCAGGTGATTGAGGATCGCGGCGACGGCGACCTCTGGCGCCATGCGCGGTTGCGCTGGCTCAATTCGGCGGCCGGGTCCGACGACGCCCTAATCCGCCCTTACACGGCGCTGAAGGTCAAAGGTGCCCGCATTGCCTGCCTGGGCCGCGAAGTCGCCCTGTCCGACGGCGGCCTCCCCGCCTCGGTCAGTGCCGGCAACAACGAGGTTCTGTCGGTGCCGGCGCGGTTGGTGGTCGAAACAACGGCCGGGCCGCTGACGTTCCAGGCGGGGAAGCCGACATTCACCAAAAAGGGCGAGGCGCGGGTGGAGTGGGAAGCCCGTTCGACGGCGGACGCCGCGACTTTGACCTGCAAGGGCGAGATGGAATTCGACGGCCGCCTCCGATATTTCGTCACGCTCAAGCCGACGGCCGCGTTGGATTTGAAAGACCTCCGCCTGGAACTGCCGTTCCGCACCGAGTCGGCCCAGTACCTGATGGGTGCCGGTGTGCTCGGAGGGGCGCGGCCGAAAGAGCATCTGTGGAAATGGGAAGGCCCGTACGACAGCTTCTGGCTGGGCAGCCCCAACGCCGGCCTGCAGTGCGAACTGCGCGGCGGCAGCTATCATGGTCCGATGCTTAACCTCTACCATCCTCAGCCGCCGCCGACCTGGGGCAATGGCGGCAAGGGCGGAGTCTCGCTCAAGGAAGCTGGCGGCCAGGTGCTGGCCACCGCCTTCAGCGGCCCGCGCCAACTCAAGGCCGGTGAAGAAATCACCTTCGAATTCGCCTTGATCGTGACGCCGGTCAAACCCCTTGATCCTGCGGCCCACTTCAAGACCCGCTACTGGCATATCGAGCCCGAGGCCCCCCCCAAGTTCAGCCTCCCCGATCCCACGCCCGAGGCACTGGCCGCCGGCATCAACGTCGTCAACGTCCATCAGGCTACGAAGCGCAACCCCTATATCAACTATCCGTTTCGCTCAAACGAGTTGATCACCGAATTCACCGCGGCGATGCATGCGAAGGGGGTGAAGGTCAAACTCTACTACACCCTGCGCGAACTCTCCAATTATACGGCCGAGTTGTGGGCGCTGCGCAGCCTGGGCGACGAGGTGATCCGCGGCGGTGGCGGCGGTGGGTTCGCGTGGATGCGCGAACATCTGGTCACCGGCTACAGCCCGGCCTGGTATTCGCCGTTCCCAGACGGCAGCGCCGATGCCGCGTTTGTCAACAGCGGCGAATCGCGTTGGTACAACTACTATGTCGAGGGACTCGGCTGGATGGTGAAGAACCTCGGTATCGACGGCCTCTATCTCGACGGCCTCTATCTCGACGGCCTCTATCTCGACGACGTCTCCTACGACCGGCACATCCTGCAGCGGAT
>CAIKHZ010000192.1 GCA_903827375.1 Akkermansiaceae bacterium | reverse complement strand
TTAGTGAATCTCCTTCCACATGTAACTCTTACGGGGCTGTATCAACCTTCAGGCGGGTGCGAGCCGCCCTGTGGCCTGCGTGATTCCCTGTGTACGCTTCAGCCATGACGTTTCCCCATACTTCAGCCTCCAAGTCGGCTTCCGGGTTCATGTTGTTCACGCGGTGCCTCCCGCGAATTTCCAATGGGTTAGCTAACATAACTGCAACACTCGGTAGTTTCTACTGGCTAGGTTTTGAAACATCAGATCTTTCATCTGATAAGAAGCGCCTTGCTTTGCTTGGCGCACAACGTTCAATGTGATGTCACCGCGTCATTGCGGTGACTTGGTGTGAGGTTGAGGGGCGAGTGGTAGGTTGACATCCATGATTTGTTCGGCTTGTCTTGGTGTTCTCGAATTCAGACCTTCGATAAACAACTTAGGTGTGAGGTATCCGGCACTTACAAATATCGAAGCTAATGCCCAGCTTACTATGCCTGCTAACAGATCTACATACCAGGCATAAACCGTGCTGTCTCCGATGTGTACTGGCCAATTGCTCATCGAAAGACGCCAAATCAGTACGATTGTCAGCGCTGCAATTGGAGTAATCCACTGGCTATAAAGTCCCCGGAAAATACACCATAGAACTAAACCTGGAAGCACATATTGCCAGAAGAAGATCGAAACCCCGAGGAGGATTGCCCCAAGGAGAAGGATCTTTAGAGTTGCGATGGTCTTCTTCATTTTTTCTGCCTAACAGTGTAATTAGTACGGGCTTGAAGGTGGCCCAGAAGCGGATTTTTGTCGAGGCGAAAAGTTGGATAATTTCACAAACAGTTGGAAGCCAGAGAGTTGCAGGTTTGTAACTGATGGTTTATTACTTGACTGGCCTGATGAGAAGCGGAGCATTTTGGGGCATTTGGTTTTCTGGATATTCCGGCTAATGAGGGGTGATTATCACCGATGGTTGAATACTAGCCTAACTGGATGTTCGATGGAATGATTCTTGAGGGGGAGGCAGAGCGGGCTGGTGTGGATGGCGAGCATGGGTTCTGAGCCCTGTATGCACGGGTTGTACAGTCTGGTTTGCTTGTCCAGGTTGTGGACGGGCAGCACCATTGGTGGGAAATTGCGGTGGATTTTCAACACAGCGGTTGCGTCGGGGCGGGCGGGTGGCTAGTCTTGGCGCGTGATCCGCCCCGTCGATGCCCTGCTTGAGTATCTCCACGCCCAACAAGCGCGGGGCATCACCCATTTGCATCTGGGCTCTGACGCTCGCAGTGGCCTGCGTGCTCTGAGCGAACGCCTGCGGACGGGCAAGGCCAGCGCAGAAGTGCCGCTCGCGCCGGGTAACCCAAGCAGCCCGCACCCGCCGCCGGGCCTCCCAAGCAGCCCGCGTCCGCTGCCGAGCCGTTTGCTACAGCTCGATGAGTTGGCCCCGGAGGCGGCCCCCGAGCCTCTAGCAGTCGTGCCCCGGTTGCTCATTGAAGGCGCGTCACCTGCTGAAAAACTCGCCTCGTTGCGCCGTCAGGCGGAAGGATGGTCACCTGCCCGGGCTTTGGGGAGCTTGCGCGAGGTGCTGGTATTTTCCACTGGCAACCCCGAGGCCCGCCTCATGCTCGTCGGCGAAGCTCCGGGTTATGAGGAGGAGCGAAAAGGCGAGCCCTTCATCGGCCCCGCCGGCCAAAAACTCGACGACATCCTCAAGGCCATGGGCCTGCGTCGTGCCGATGTCTATCTCTCGAATATCGTCAAGTTCCGCCCAGCCACACTCCGTCAGTCAACGAACAGCCGCCCGCCAACCCCAGCGGAAATTGCAGCCTGCCTGCCGTTGTTGCACAAGGAAATCGCCATCGTCCGTCCCCAGTGCATCATCGCTTTGGGCCAGAGCGCGGCCGATGGCTTGCTCGGCCCTGGCCGTGACGTCGCCGCGCTGCGCGGTTCTTGGCATGACTTTGATGGCCTGCCGCTCAGGGTGACTTTTCATCCGAGCCAGTTGCTGCTCGCCGCTCATGACACCCAGACGCGCCGCCTGGTGTGGGAGGATATGTTAGCCGTGATGGAACGCAGCGGTCTGCCCATCTCCGACAAACAACGCGGGTTTTTCCTGCCGAAGACCTGATTCAGCAGTCCCACAGATTCCGTCCGATGTCCTGGAAGGATTCTAATCATATTTTGGCGATCCTCTGGTGAGTTATTAGAATCCCGACTAGGCATGAACCCGCAAAGACGGGCACGAACCAGGAGACACCAATCAGCAGCCAATAGCTCCAATCAATCACCCCGTCCAGGTGAATCTCTCCCTGACTATTGTGGGTCCAGGCCGATGCCATCATGAACGCCGCAGTCGCTAGGGCTGGAACAAAGGAACACAGAATAAGTGTCGTTTTACGAGTTGCTGTCATCGCACGTCTTTGGTGGGATGCCTTGTACGACTTTTTTTGTGGTATGGGAAGCTTGGACACTATTCAGCATTGTGTGAAAATGGCAAAAGGAGCAGAGACCATTTCGGCTTCTGCTCCGCCAACCGCTTTGACCTCGTGGCCCTCAACCCGCCGTTCTGGCTGACATGGCCGCAGGCGCTCTGCCCCCCGGCACTGCGCGACAGCGGCCATCACTTCGAATCCACCGACACCACGCTGTGCCTCACGTACCCACGCTGCTCACCCATGCGGAGAGGCGGAGCTCGTTGGCAACAAGGACGCCATCGCTCATCGCCCCGCCAGCTGCCCACAACTCTTCCAAAACATCTGGCTATGGCGCGACCTGCCAGGGTTCTTCCCCGGCGTGAGGTGGCCCCATGCCGCCCGATTCTGAGGCTCAATCGATGCCTCAGCGGTAAAATTCGCCGCAGGCTATCTCAAAAATCCTTTCCCTTGACCGGCATGCCCCCCGGGGCTTTGGATTCCCGCTTTCAAAATTGCCTGGATGGGTCTAGAGTCCGGCGACCTATGACCCGACTTGCGCTCATATTCGCCCTGGCCATTGGCCTCAGCGCCGCCGACGACGAAGCCATCCCTCCGGAATCACCCGCTGCCGCCGCTGTGGAAGACAGCGCTGCGACCATCGTCGATGACGGTGCGCGGGTGGCGGTGCTCGGATATCATGACTTGTCGGAGAATGAGTCGGAGACGGCGATGCGGATGCACACATCGAAGTTTCGCAAGCAGATGGCGGCGCTGCGGCAACTCGGCATCACTGTCATCTCGCTGGAGGACTTCCTCGCTTGGAAACGCGGAGCCAAGGCCATCCCGGAAAAATCCATCCTCCTCACCTTTGATGACGGCTGGAAATCCGTGTACACCGACGCCTTGCCCATTCTCAAGGAGTTTGGATACCCCTTCACCCTCTACCTCTACAAGAATTACATCGATGGCGGCAAGAAAGCCCTCACCTCCGCCATGATCAGCGAACTCCTCCAGCAGGGGGGCTCGCTCGGCAGCCACTCAGTGAGCCATCCCTATCCGGCCACGATCAAGGCCCACCGAAAAAAAGGCGAGCACGACTTCGATGCCTTCCTGCGCAAGGAAATGGGCGAGTCAAAACGCTTCATCGAAAGCAAATTCTCCACATCTTCAACCACTTATGCCTACCCCGGCGGTTTCGTCACTGAGGAAATGTTACCCCTCGCCGATGAATTCGGTTACACCTCGCTGTTCACCGTGATCCCCGGGAAAATCAAACGCTCCACCCCCGACAAGCGCCTGCCTCGATATATGATTTTGGGCAACTATGACAAAGTTTTTGAACTCGCCACCTCGTTCCGCGAGTCCCAGTCGTCCCCGGCCGCTTCCGGCTCGAGCTTTGCTGCCATCGCGGAACCTCTCCCGTATCCAGTCGCCCCGGAACCCGGTGCCATCATCAATTCCCGCCTGCCTATCCTTTCAGCCAATCTCACCGGCCTCACCGACTGCGATCCCAAAACCCTGGTGATGAAGGTTTCGGGCTTTGGTGAGGTCCCCGCCAAGTTCGACCCCTCCACCCAAATCTTCTCCTGGCAGGTCACACGCCGCCTCCGCCAACCCGCTTGCCAAGTCGCCATCTCGTGGCTCGATGCCAAGGGGAAGCCCTCCGATACACCCCTTCGCTGGTCGTTCCAAATCGACCGAGAAGCCGCCTACCTCCCCGATAGCCAATAACTCATATCTCCCGCTCCCGCCATGTTCTCCTCCCTAGCCGATAGTCTCGACAAAACCTTTCGCAACTTGCGCGGCGTAGGCCGTATTTCCGAAAAAAACATCGCCGACGCCTTGCGTGAAATTCGCATTGCCCTGCTGGAGGCCGATGTTGAATTTGGCGTCGCCAAGGACTTTATTGCGCGGGTCCAGGCCAAGGCCGTCGGCGAAGATGTCCTCAAGTCAATCAAACCCGGCGAGCAAATCGTCAAAATCTTCCACGACGAACTCGCCCTGCTGCTCGGTGGTGACCAATCCCCGCTAGATCTCAACCCGCCCGCCCGCATCCTCATCTGCGGCCTCAACGGTGCCGGCAAAACCACCACCTCCGCCAAACTTGCCAAACGTCTCCTCAAAGAAGGCCGCCGCCCATTGCTCATCGCTTGCGACCTCTACCGGCCCGCCGCCATCGACCAACTCGCCGCCCTCGCCAAACAAATCGACGTCCCCTGTTATACCCCGGCCGCCACTGAAACCGACGTCGTCAAGGTCGCCAAAGACGCCCTCGTTTGGGCAGAGACTCACAACGGCACCGTCCTGATATTTGATACCGCCGGCCGACAGGAAATCGATGAACGGCTCATCGCCGAACTCAAGCGCCTCCATGCTTTCCTCAATCCCAAGGAAACCCTACTCGTCGTCGATTCCGCCACTGGCCAGCAAGCCGTCTCAGTCGCCACCCACTTCGATGGTGCCGTCGGCATCACTGGCATTATCCTAACAAAGTTAGACGGCGATGCCCGCGGCGGCGCCGCCCTTTCGATGCGTGCGGTCACTGGCAAACCGATCAAATTTGCCGGCGAAGGGGAAAAACTCGACCAGCTTTTTGAGTTCCACCCGCAGCGCATGGCTGACCGGATCCTTGGCATGGGCGACATCGTCTCGATGGTCGAGCAAGTCGCCGACAAGTTCAGCGAAGCCGATGCGATGCACTCGATGAAGCGCATTCAGGCGGGCAAGTTTGACTTCACCGACTTTTTGGATCAGATGCGCATGATCCAGAAGTTAGGGCCGCTCGAAGGTCTGCTTGGCCTCATGCCTGGATTCGGCAAAATTAAAAAGCAACTTCCCAAAGGTGCCTTGGACACCAAGCGCCTCAAGTCCACCGAAGCCATCGTTCTGTCGATGACCTTGGACGAGCGCCGCCGCCCCGAGATCATCAAAGGCTCTCGTCGCCAGCGCATCGCCGCCGGATCGGGCACCTCGCTCATGGCCGTCAACCAACTCATCAAGCAATTTAGCGAAATGCGAAAAATGATGAAATCCCCGGGCAAAATGAAGGACATGATGCGCCAGATGGGCGGTCCCGGTGGCATGAAAGACATGATGAAAGGTCTCGGCGGGAAATTGCCATTCTAGAACGCCCAAGATCTAGAAGAACACGGGCCTTGTAGCGGCGGTCTGTGACCGTCGTAGCGTGCGAGTTGCCTTCAGCTGTGACGCTCACTGAAGTGGCTCCCCAAGGGAGGAATGGGTAGGGCTACTGCGGCTTGGTGATGGGTTTTTGGCCGAGTGCCTCGAGGATTTTCTCGCAGGTGCGGTCATCGATCACCTTGGCCTCTGTTAGGTCGCGGACGAGTTGTTTGGCGGAGGCGAGTTGGACGTCGCTGGGTTTGTCCTCATCGGAGGCAGGCGGGCGGATTTCCAGATTGGCGATGACCTTGTCCATGCCGGGTGAGACGGCGGGGTTGATGAAGTAGGAGATGATGGGCGTGTGGCCGCTCTGGGGGCCGGATGGGATGGGGGGCAGCTTGCCTTGGCGCATGGCATCGAGGGCGTAGAAATCCGGTTTGAAGCCGAGCTTGAGGAAGTTGACATAATTGTCGCGCAGGCATGTCCGGATGATGCGTTCTCGCAGTGGGGGTTCCTCATGTCTGGCATCGTCAGTGAACATCCGCGGTTTGATTCCCAGGCTGCGGCTGATGGCGTCGTTAGGAGCGATCCCGAGCGAGCTGGCCTCGGCGATGAGACCGACGGCGCGTATCAGGGACTTGCGGGCGTCCTCGGCGTAGAATTGCTGGAAGAACGAGCTCTCAGTGGTGATGGCGGCGAGTTCGGCGATGATGGCGGTTTCCCGCTGGCGCTGTTTGAAGAATTTGTAGGTGATGGAAATGACAACTAGCAGGACGAGCAGGCCGATGGCGCGGGTGATGATGTATTTAGGGCTGGGAGTTTCCATGAGGGTTCAGGTCCAGATTGATTTGGGTTTGCGAGGAGTGACAGGCGGGGCTTGGAAACTTTTGGGTTCGCGACAGTGGAAAATGGCTTCCTCGCGGGTGATGAGATGCCCATCGAAGAGTGTGGCGATGCTTTGGTCAATGGTGCGGTTGCCATCGCGGTGGCCGATTTCCATCAGGCCGACGATTTGCTCGAGTTTGCGCTCGCGGATGCAGTTGCGGATGGCGTAGTTAGGGACGAGCACTTCCGAGGCGAGCACCCGGCCTTGGCCGTCGGCGCGGGGGATGAGTCGTTGGCAAATGATGCCGCCCAAGGCGGTGGACAGTTGTGCAATGATCTGGGGTTGCTGGTCGGCGGGAAACACATCCACCAGCCGGTCAATCGTCTGCGGCGCATCAGACGTGTGCAGGGTGGCGAGCACCAGGTGGCCGGTTTCAGCGGCGGTTAGGGCGATGCGGATCGTGTCGAGGTCGCGCATTTCGGCCACCACGATGACGTCTGGGTCCTGCCGCAGGGCTTGGCGCAAGGCGCCGGGGAAGCTGTGGGTGTCGCTGCCGACCTCGCGTTGTTTGATGAGGCTGGAGCTGTGTTGGAAGATGAATTCGATGGGATCCTCGAGGGTGATGATCACGCCGCTGTGGCTGTCGGCGATGCGTTTGACCATCGAGGCGAGGGTGGTGGATTTGCCAGAGCCGGTGATGCCGGTGATGAGAACCAGTCCGCCGCGGAGGTTGCAAAATTGGTGGGCGGCGAGGTGGTGGCCGAGGGTTCCGAGTTCGGGAATGTCTTGGCGGATAAAGCGAAACGCGGCCTCAACCTGACCGCGAGCCATGTGAACATTGCCGCGGAAGCGGCCGACGCCTTCGACTTGCAGGGCATAGTCGAGTTCCAATTTCTGTTCCAAAGTGGCTCGCTGGGACTCGGTGAGCGTGTCGAGGATGAGATCACGAACCGTGTCCGGTTCTAGCTGAAGCCCGTCGATGGGTTGGATGGCACCATTGATCCGCACGCAGGCCGGTGCCCAAGCGCTGAGGTGCAGGTCGGACCCGCCGCGCAGGACGGTTTCGCTGAGGTATTCGGTGATGTCGCGGGTCATGGCTGGGTTTTGCACTCAAGAAATGCCACGCATGGCGCGATCAAAATCTTGGGGTCGCGGGCAGGCGGAGCGGGCAGTTTCTGGATCGACGAATCCTTGGCGGGTTGCGGCGACGAGGTAATCGAGCAGGGAGCAATTTGTCGAGCCATTGGACTTTTGCAAGTGGTCTTGCAATTCCGCAAGCTTGTTGTCGAGGATCCAGCGGCGGGTGGCGGCTTCGTTCTGGAGGTATTCGAGGGCAGCGAACAATCCGCCGCCGAGGCGCGGCAGGAGTTGTTGGGAAAGGATACCGACGAGTTGGGATGCGAGCAGATGGAGGGCACCGGATGTTTCGTTTTTGAGCAGGTGGGAAAAGCGTTCGAGGGTATCCGCGACGCCGCTGCTGTGGAGGGTGGAAATGACGAGGTGGCCGGTTTCCGCTGCGTGGAGGGCGGTGACTGCAGTTTCCTGATCGCGGATTTCACCGACAAAGAGGACGTCGGGACTTTGGCGCAGGGCAGCCCGCAGAGCACTGGAAAAATTCGCTGAATCCTGGCGAACCTCCCGTTGTGAGAAAAATCCCAAGTCGTTTTCAAACAGGTATTCGATGGGATCCTCGAGCGTGACGATGTGGCGGGCCAGGTGATGGTTGATCCAATCGAGGCAGGCGGCCACGGTGGTGGATTTGCCCGATCCGGTGGGCCCGGTAACCAGGATGAGTCCGTAGCGGCGTTGCAGCCACGACTCGAGCAGTGGTGCAGGCAGTCCGAGCTGGGTGAGTGGGGGGATTTGGTCGCGGATTGGGCGCAGAACGGCGGCGAGGCGGCCGAGCGTGTGATAGAGGTTGACCCGGAGGCGGCCGCCTTGGGGGAGTTGCCAGGAGATATCCGCCTCTGGGTGGGTTTGGGGGTCGATGCCGCAGGAGTTCCAGAATTCGGCCATGGCCGCCGGGGGTACCGGGCCGGGATGCAGTTCGATGACCTGGCCCTCGTGGCGGACGCGAGGTGCCTCACCCGCGACGAGAAACACGTCGGTGGCGGCACCGGCGAAGGCGTCTTGGATGAGTTGTCGGAGGGCAGAGAGCATGGGGAATGGGCTGCCGCATTGCTTTAATCCCCTCGCCAGGGTGCCAGCTTAGGCCCGTTGGTCCATCGCAACGTAATTGCGCAACGTGTGGCCAGTGTAAATTTGGCGGGGACGGGCGATGCGGCTATCGGGGTCTTCCATCACTTCTTTGAAGTTGGCGATCCAGCCGGGCATGCGGCCGATGGCGAACATCACGGTAAACATATCCAGTGGGATGCCGATGGCACGCATGATGATACCGCTGTAGAAATCGACGTTTGGATAGAGTTTTCGGGAGATGAAATACTCATCGTGGAGGGCGATCTCCTCGAGTTTCTTGGCGATGTCGAGCAAGGGGTCGGACTTATGCAAATTGGCGAGCACCTTGTCGCATTGTTCTTTGATGATGACCGCCCGGGGGTCGAAGTTTTTGTAAACGCGGTGGCCGAAACCCATCAGGCGGCGGTTGCCAATCTTGTTCTTAACTTCGTTGAGAAACTTGGTCCCATCGTCCCCTTCGGCGTGGATTTCCTCAAGCATTTCCAGCACTGCTTGGTTGGCGCCGCCATGCAGCGGTCCCCACAGCGCGCAGACACCGGCGGAGGCAGAGGCAAA
Source organism: Akkermansiaceae bacterium (assembly GCA_903827375.1). Classification (GTDB taxonomy): domain Bacteria; phylum Verrucomicrobiota; class Verrucomicrobiia; order Verrucomicrobiales; family Akkermansiaceae; genus Luteolibacter. The sequence continues at coordinate 11,568 of CAIKHZ010000192.1, read as the reverse complement.
CAGGTTGGCGCGGCTGGAGGCGACCATCCGCACGGTGGCGGTTGAGCAGTTCTGTTCATGGTCGGCGTGCAACAGGAAGATGAGGTCCAAGGCACGGACGATTTCGGGTTGGACGACCCAATCCTCGTTGGGCGAGGAAAACATCATGTGGAGGAAGTTGGCCGTGTACTTGAGGTTGGATTTTGGATAGATTGTGGGCAGTCCGTGCGCCTTGCGGTAGGAGAAGGCTGCAATGGTGCGCACCTGCGAAATGAGCCGGGCCGCATGCCGCGGAAAACGGGCCTGGCGGTCTTTGCCGCTGAGCAGGTTGGGGAAATAGGACGAGGCGGCGTTGATCATGGCCGAGAGGATGCCCATTGGATGAGCTGAGGTCGGGAAGCCTTCAAACAAAAAGCGCATGCCCTCGTGGAGCATTTGGTTATCGGTGAGTTCGTCGGAGAACGTCTCCAATTGCGCCGGGGTAGGCAGTTCGCCGTAGATGAGCAGGTAGGAGGTTTCAATGAAGTTACTTTTGGCAGCAAGCTCGGCGATGTCGTAGCCACGGTATTGGAGGATGCCCTTTTCACCGTCGATAAAGGTAATGGCGCTTTTGCAGGCTCCAGTGTTGCCGTAACCCGGGTCTAGAGTGATGCAACCGGTCTTGTCGCGCAGTGCGGCGACGTCAATTCCGACTTCTCCTTCTGATCCGACGATCACGGGGAGTTCTAGACGCTTGTTTTCAATGATAAGTTCCGCTGTTCCGTTCATAGGCGCGCGAATTATGCACAAAATCCGGGTTGGGGCTAGGGCGAATCTCGGTTCTTTGCAAATTTACTGAAAAGCACAGCGTTTCTTGCCCCGGATGGCCGTGGAACCCGCCTAGAATAAGGAATTGCAGAAATTTTCCAACAATCCATCAGATGATTGGTGTTGAATGTGTCGGCAGAGTCAGAAAATATGCGTTGTTTTTTGGGAGGTGCTTGAACACCTCCGGTTTTAGCGAGTTATTCCCCCCCACACCATGCAACCAGTAACATTCAACAATACCGTCCTGCGTGACGGCCACCAATCCCTCGCCGCCACCCGTATGAGCACCGCTCAAATGCTGCCGGCAGCACCCATCCTTGATGATATGGGCTTCAGCGGCCTGGAAACTTGGGGTGGGGCAACCATCGATTCCTGTTTGCGCTACCTTGGCGAAAACCCCTTCGAGCGGCTGCGCCTGCTCAAGCAAGCCGCTCCACGCACTCCGCAAATCATGCTGTTACGCGGTCAGAACATCGTCCAATACACGAGTTTTCCCGACGATGTGGTGGAGGCGTTCGTGCGTGCCAATGCCGCCGCAGGCCAGGATGTGTTCCGGATTTTCGATGCCCTTAACGACGTGCGCAACCTCGCCACAGCCGTAAAAACCGTCCTGGCCTGCGGCAAGCACGCTCGCGGCGAGATTTGCTACACCATCAGTCCGGTGCACACGATCGAGGCGTTTGTTCAACTCGGCGTGGATCTTGAAAAATTGGGCTGTCACTCGATTGGGATCAAGGACATGTCGGGCATTATTGCCCCGCGGGTTGCCTTTGAATTGGTCAGCGAGTTGAGACGCCGCGTTGGCTTGCCCATCACCCTGCACACGCACGATACCGCCGGCCTCGGGGCCGCCTCGTATTTGGCAGCCATTGATGCCGGGGTGGATGCGGTGGAAACTTCGATCGCTCCGTTCGCCAACGGCACCGGCCAGCCCGATACCGTGCGCATGCTAGCCATGCTTAAGGGCCACCCGCGCTGCCCCGAGTTCGACGCTACCAAACTGCAGGAGTTGCGCGTGTATTTTGAGGATGTGTACAAGCAGTTGGGTAAATTCACCAGTCCTGCCAACGAGCGTGTGGACTCAGATATTCTCATCTTCCAGGTGCCCGGGGGCATGCTCTCTAACTTCCGCAACCAGCTCGCCGAGCAGGGGATGTCTGCCAAGTTCGACGAAGTGGTCAGGGAAATCCCCGTGGTTCGCGAGGCCCTTGGATGGATTCCGCTGGTCACCCCAACCTCTCAAATCGTCGGCACCCAAGCCATGATGAACGTCAAGTTCGGTCGCTGGAAAATGATCTGCCAACCCGCTCAAGACATCGCCTTGGGCAAGTACGGCAAAGCTCCAGGGCCCATCAATCCTGAGGTGCTCGCTCAAGCCGAAAAACAAAGCGGACAGAAAACCATCACAGAGCGCCCGGCCAATTTGTTAGCCCCGGCCATGGACGGCCTGCGCGAGCAATGCGCAGCCAAGGGCCTGCCCACCGACGACGAAACCGTGGTGCTTTTTGCGATGTTTCCCCAGCAGGTCGAGGCGCTCATCAAGGGTGGCGGCTCACCAGCTCCAGCACCGACATCCGCCCCGGCTCCGGCCCCGGCAGCCACATCAGCCAAGCCCGGCTCGGCCCCCGCTGCTGGCAAACACTTGGTTATCAATGTCAACGGAGGTCACTATGACGTGACTGTCGAAAAGCTCGACTGAGTTCTGATGGTCCCTACCGGGCTGACCTCAGAAGCAATGCTCGATGATTTTACGGGCGGCGGAGAGCGAGCGGCCCGGTGGCAGGCTGTGGGTCACGGTGATGTAGGCACGGCCGCGGGCGGTGTTGGCTGTTAGGCAGTGGATGCTCCCGCCCAGATGGCGGAACACCTTGAAGGACAGGGCATACACCAATCCGCCTGTATCGCTGGTCGTTTCATAACGCAGCCGACAATTGCCCGAGGGAGTGGCATCAATGGTCGGCCGTGTATCCAACGCCGGCAGCAGGGCTTCATCCGCGTCGTTGATGTGCAGTTGGTGGCGGATGGCATGCTCGATGAGCCGCGGTAAATCGGCCGGCAGCGCTTGGCTGCCTTGGACGAGGTGAAAGAAATCCAGCGCCAGTTGATGATTTGCAGCGCAGAACAGGTGCGCTTGGCGCAGTGTGATATGCTGTTCCCACAGCGCCCCGCTGATGCACGCTGCCAGCCCGCGGAAGTCCAATGCCGCCAGCCCTAACAGCATTGTTCCGCCGTCGCGCAGCATCGCTGCCTTGGGGCCCGTCTGCGGCTCGTCGGCAAGTTGCAGCAAGTGGCTGCCGAAGCGCCGCGCATGCCGCCCATACAAGCCACTGAAAAAATCCGCGCCGAAGTCCCGCAATATCTCTTGTTCTTCCGCCACATAGCCGGCGGCCCGCAAGGCCAGCGCCGGATCGGGGAAGATTTCGGGATGATAGGTCGTGAGCGCCTTGATATACAATTCGCGGGTGTTGAACCAGCGCGCTGGATCCGACGCCTGCAGCCACCAATCCTGCCGCTCCGGCACCCCTGTGGTCATCACCTCAGGCGGCATGCCCATCAAATGGTCCACGCAGGTGAACACAAACAAGGTACGCAGCGTCGGTTCGTCACCACACAGGCGCACCAAATCCGCCACCTGCTCGCGGTCGTTCATACCGCTCTCGGCACGCAGCTTGAAGGTCCGCCGGTGGGTCACCAGAAACTCGGCGATGCGCGCCGTCTCCGGGCTGAAACCCGCCTCGCTGACAAATGGCGCATAGTATTCCGCCAATGGAATGCCGGAAAATCCCGATGCATTGCGCTCATGCAGCGGCAATGCCAGCGAATTGCGCGCTATCTGATCGTCCGGCGTCAATGGCAATCGCTTGGTCACCAAGGCGAGCTTTACGGCGGCTAATTGGTCGGCATCCAGCAAGGCCGACGCATTCGCCACCATCTCGCTCAAATCCGCATTGAGCGGATTCCAACTGCTGGTGGCCGTTGCCAGTTGCTCGTTGCCGTGGGCCAGGCAGCAGTCCAGAGCCCGCAATTTCTCCCGAACCCAGGCACCGCGCAGCGATGTGCGCTCAATCATGACGCGCTCGTCGAGCGACGCTTCAAAGCGGCCGTGGCCAGGAAACAAGCGCTCGGCCGCCCCATCTAACTGGCAGATGTATTCGATGGTGTCCGCCAGGCTGCCGCGGGTTTCATAAAACAAGGTCGATAATTCAGGCACTCGCTCTAACCAATCACCCGCATTGCAAAAGGTCGTCTGTAACTCTGAAGAATCCACCGGCACGCCGTAGCGCTGCGCCATCAACAGCATGGTCAAAGCGGCGCGACTCTTGGCGTGGGGCGCGCGGCCCAGCCGGGCCTTGCCATGCTGCAGGCCGCCGGTTTTGAGCAAGATCACGTCCTCGGCGGGCACGAGTCGGCCGTTGCGCAACTCGCGCTCAATGACCCCCCGTGCAAACACCGCCACCCGCCGCCGCGCCGAGAGCAGTCGCGCTCTAACCATTGTGGCGAATTCAAACCGAGCCGTCTCGTCCGCCTCCTGGCCCAGCATCTCCCCGAATGAGCAGAAGTCGTCGAAGTCGAGCACATCCTGCGGGTGATTTCCTAACAAATTTGGAGATTCCGGAGCGCGCCGCAAGTGGACCCAGGAGCGGATTCTGAGTAAAAATTCGTAAGCTGCGACGTCGCGGGGGTCGGCGAGGCCGGCATAGATTTCGTGGCTATGGCTGAAGTCCTTGCCCGCCAAGGTCCACACGCCGCCGAGAAACAAGCGCAGGCCGTCATTTTTGATATCGAAGCAACTGAGGTTTTCGCTCACAGCAGCGGCGGCTTCCCAGTGTTTTTTCCAGAATCCCCGGACGTGCAGAAAGTGCTCGAACGGGTCATAGGTGGCGCGAATCCGCTCACGAAATAGCTGCGTCAAACCATTTGGATCAAACACCGGTGCCATGTCCAAAAACGAGTTGAGCTGCTTTTCCGCCAACTCCGGCACGTCATCCAAGCCAAACGGCAGCGGCGTAAACCCGAACCCGTGCTGCTGGAGAAATTCATCCGTATGCAGGGTGCGACGTTGTATATCTAACAAGAATAGATTACCTTCCAGGGCGTCGTCAAACAAAAAGGCCACGTCCAAATCCGAGCATGGTGTTACCTCGCCGCGACCGGTGCCGCCCAATGCAACGACCGCAAATGGTTTGTCGTAACCGCTGAGGCGTTGTTGCTCGGCCGCCCAGTGGCCGATCAAGGTGGTGAAAATCGCGGTTCTGGCCCGCACAATGGCCCGTCCATGGTCGAGGTCCGCACTTCGGATGAGTGCGTCATTTTCAGCCATCAAGCGGCGAAAGGCCGCCAGCGGGCCGAATTGACGGACCACTTCCAACACCCGGCCAGCAGCACCGCCATTCATTGATTCCATGTCTCCCCCCATCGGCTCGCCGGAAGGGTGACATATCTATTTGCCAGCGTCCACCGCAAAATGTGACTGCAAATGGCGGTCGTTGCGCCCAATCTTGTTAGTTCAGGGCTGTCTGGGTGAAAAATAGGGATCCGGTGTGTGAGGGAAGACAGGGGATTTTAGCCTGTCTGCGCATGAGACGCAGCCTGCGGATTCATGCGGCGCGCCTTCGCCTCCACAGCAGCAATGCGAGCATTGGCAGGCCGGCAAGGCACAGTGGCCACAGCGCGGTGAGGGGGACAGGGCCCGGCCGGGTTGATAGGTTGTCGATGAGCCAGCCGATCAGGGGTGCCCAGAGGGCGGCAGCCAGGGAGGACGATTGGGATTCGATGCTCAAGAGGGTGGCGGCACGGCGTTCGTCGCCATCGCGGTCGAAGCGGCCGATGTGGATGGGTCTCCAGAGGTTTTGGAGGAGGCCCAGAGTGATGAACACGGCTACTGCCAGCCAGCCCAGACCTCCGAACAAGGCCACTGCCAGCAGGGCCATTGCAGCGGTTGAGAGTTGCTGGATTCGCCGAACGGCTTCTTCGGTTCCACCGCAAACCTGCTCAAACTGATGCGCCCGGCGCGATGCCGCACTGGAGAGCAAATGCAGCAGCGCATAGGCAAGGCCGCCGAGCACTGCGGTGCGCTGCTCGGCACTCATCGCCAGATGCAGTGGCATGGCCACTGCAAACGCCTGCACCACCACTTGCAGGTAGTCCTTTACCACCGTGTAGCTGCCTTCTACCGCCACGCTATCGGCTACCAAGCGGCGGATGGTCGCCTTGCCGATCACTTCCCGCAAGCTGTCTAGCAAAGTTTTCCAAGTTTGGCGGAGTCCGCCGCCCTTGGGGATGGCGGCGTCCAGCGAGGCCGGATAGGTGGCGAGGTTCAGGAGGTTGAGCGCGGCTGGGATGACGCTCAGGAGAAACACGCTGGCGAAGCTACCCGTGAACCACACCAGTGCAGCGGCAATCAACGACGAGAGAGCCGAACCCATCTTCGACCATGAGCGGGTGTAGCCATAAACTTGGGTGCGCTCGTTCTCCCGGCCTTGCTGCCGCAGCCATGCGTAGATCAGTGCCTTATGCGTGCCGTCCCGGAAGGCGTCCGCCGTGCCGTAAAATACCATTCCCGCCATCAGCAGCAGGTTGTTGTTGGCTAATCCCAGCACCAGATAGGAAATGACGTAGCCGGCCATGCTCACGATCATGCAGCGGCGCCGGCCCAACGCGTCGGCCAGGGCTCCGGACGGGATTTGGCTCAGGTTGCCGGCAATTTCGCGCAGTGCGATGAGCCCGCCGATCCCCAGAAAGTCGAGCCCGCGTTCCCGCAATGCGAGAATGAGGAATGCCTCGAAAAACCGCAGGTTCTTGAGGAATCCGTAGAGTGAAAAGCGGGCGATCATGCAGGCGCCGAGTGATACGGCAGGTACGGCCTGGCCTTGTCAGTCACAGGCCGGTTGCCCGCGGCATCACTTTGTTGCAAGCGCTGCTTCGATGGCGGCTGTGAGTTCGGGCGACTCAGGTGCGACGGCCGACTCGAAGCGACCGAGGATTTTACCATCCCTGCCGACGAGGAATTTCGTGAAGTTCCACTTGATGTCGCCCGCGACCGGAGAGCCCTTGCCGGCCAGCGAAGTGTATAGCGGGTGGCGCTTGTCCCCGTTGACCTCAAGTTTTTCAAAGAGAGGGAAGGTGACGTTGTATTTGCTGGAGCAGAAGAGTTTGATCTCTTCTGAAGTACCCGGTTCCTGCCCGCCGAATTGATTGCAGGGCATGCCAACCACCGTCAACCCCTTGGCCTTGTATTTTTGATAGATGGCTTCCAACCCAGTGTATTGCTTGGTGAAACCACACTTGGAGGCGACGTTGACGATGAGCAGCAACTGGCCTTTGTAGGCCGCCAGACTGCTGTCTTTGCCATCAATGTCCTTGAGTTTGATGTCGTAAATGGAGTCCGCGTGAGCGCTGGTGAATTGGCCTAACAGGAGCGTGGTGAGCAGGGCGAGAGTTTTCATTTCGGGGGACCATCGGCGGGGATGGCCGCTTGTCAAATCCGTCCCTCGTCGCGACATTCGGACGGTCCGATCGGACCATCTGAATGTCGCGGCCTGTGAGCCACCATTGGAATGATAGGCATGCATCTGTTTTCGCCGTGTCGCGATTTCCGAAATGGGCTCAAAGGGCAACTTGCATGCGCATTTTGGCAATCATCCTGGTGGGATACTCTGAGTCCCTGCTTTTTGCTTGTGTGGCGGCGGCGAATCTGTGCATCATCGATTATGAATCTAAAACCATCGCGAGTGAGTGTGTGGGTGTTCATGATGGCCTGCGGCTTCGGCCTCGCACCATGCCCGGCGGCCCTTCCAGAGCTGAACGTGACTCCTTGGTTTGGCCACTTTTTGGCGTTTTCCAATAAGAAATTCACTTTCGGGCTCACAAGTCTTGTCGAGGGCAAGCTCACTCCCTTTGGCCGGTCCGGCAAGCCGCTCAATGATCAAATGGTGCTGCCCCTCGCATTTATCGTTGAGGAGGTGCAGCCTAACGGACGCATTGTCACCAAGAAAATTTTGCCTGCTTCGCTAACAACAGGCGACCCTGCCACGGCCAAGCCCGGGAAAGTCAGCTTCCGGGGCAATGTCACGGGAGGGGCCAGCTTCGAGGGACACGTTGAAGTCGAGCATGGCGTGGTGACGGCGGGTGGACGAATATTGGAGCGGGGCACTCTGACGAAGAACCCGTTGCGTTTTGGCATTCAGGTGAGTTTTCCCAATGCCTACCGGAGTGTGCCGCAACGGGACAAGCGGGAGGTCAAGGCGTTTGAGGCGTTGCTCAAGAATGATCGAGTATCGTTAGTCTGGAGCGATGGCAAACGGGTGAATCTCACGGGTCTTGGCAAAATAGCGCCGGATTCGGCCGCGATCAACGGCCCGGGCATCACCGAACTGAAGGTGGTACTCAGTGCCTATCAGGGGAAGGTGTTTGAGTTTGGAGCCACCCCTAACTCGCGGATAGATCTCTGGAACCGGCTCGAGCAAGCCGTGCACGCAGGCTTTGTGGTCAAGTGGTATCCGGATCCGGCTCGCGACCCAGAGGGCAAAGCACGACTGCGGATGGAGGTGCAGTGAGTGATGAGCCTTGGCAGAGGCGCAATGAAACGTTACGATTTGAGGCGTCCGCGCGGCAGCGGATCCTGCCTTTCCTTGCCACGACCTCATGACTCAATCCTCGGAGCCACTCAAGCCCCGGCCGCGTCCGGCGAGTCTGGCCGTGTGGATGAGTTCGAGTGTGGCGGTGTTTGTTTTGTTGGGTTCCCTGTCACTTGTGCTCGCCTTTGAGCGCCACCTCGACCACGAGGAGCGGCAGGCATTTGAGGGGTTGGCGCGGGTGAATGCCGGATTTTTGGAGCGCACGCGGCTGCCACAAAGCGAGAAAATGGCCGCCCAACTTGGTGAAATCATCGGTGCCCGGGTGTTTTTTTGGCAACCAAAGACCGGCTTGGTTGTCGGCAAGCCCAATGATTCCGTGGATAGCGCCGCATTGCGAATGGCTTGCGACGGCAAGGTCAGTGTGATGCCAGACGGTGAGTGGATGGTCGGGGTGACGGGGCGTGACGGCACGCGTGTGATTTTTCTGCGGCCGACCGCCCAGCGGGTGCTGGCAATGGACCGTGCGGACACGTGGCTGGCGTTGGGGGTGTTCTGGGTATTATCGTTAGGGCTGGGTTGGTGGTTGGCGCGGCGGGTGACCCGGCCTTTGCGCAGTTTGGCGGAATCGCTGCCACTGGTGGGCACCGAGGGCGAGTTGCCCGTGCTGCCGGTGTCGCGGGGGGATGAGATCGGCCAGCTGGCGCAGACTCTAACGCGAACTCATGAGAGTTTGCGCAACGAGCGGGAACGACGGCGCGCGGCGGAGCGGCATGCCATGTTAGGCCGGATGGCCACCAGCCTTGCCCATGAGGTGCGCAATCCGGTGGCGGCAATCCGGCTCCACGCTCAGTTGCTAGAGCTGGCGACGCCGGGCGAAGCGGTCATTTCGCGCGGCCTCATTGAAAGCGAAGCGGAACGCATCGAGGGATTGGTTAGCCAGTGGTTGAGTTATGCCAAACCCGCGCCGCCTGTATTGGCTGAAGTGAATCTTATTGAGGCACTTCGGCAGGCGCTGCGTCTGATCGAGCCGCAGGCGCGTCATGCCGGAGTGCTGCTGGAGAGCCAGCTGGCGGAGGGCTCGCCTGGGTTGGTGATATTGGCTGACCGCCACCGTCTTCAGCAGGTGTTAGGCAATCTGTTGCTCAATGCGGTGCAGGCGATGCCGCGGGGCGGCCGGGTGAGGGTGCGGGTGGAGGACGGAGCGGAGCGGGTGGCGGTGGTGGTAGAGGACGAGGGATCGGGGTTCAGTGCGTCGGCTCTTGCCAGGTTGGGTGAGCCGTTTTACTCCGAAAAGGAAGGTGGGATGGGGTTGGGTCTAGCGGTGGTGAAAGACATTTGCGAGGCTCACGGCGGCGGGCTAGCCGTCGAAACACGCAGCGGTGGCGGTGCCCGCGTGCGGGCCGGGTTCGCCAAGCTGCCAGGATGTTTTTCTAACGATTATTCGCCTCAGACCCAAGATGCAAGAGCCGAAGCCGGTGCGTCGAGTGTGGAGCAGGCCGCAACTTAAACTTCAGCCATATCATGACCGCCCGCCCGATTCTCATCATTGAAGACGAACATGCCCTTGGTACAGCGTTGTCAATTTTGGTGCGACGCATGGGGCATTTGCCCACTTTGGTGGCCTCGGGAGCAGCCGGATTGGCGGTCCTGGCTGGGGATGGGTTTGCGGCGGTGGTGCTCGATATTGGATTGCCGGACATGAGCGGGCTGAAGGTGTTAGAAAAATTGCGGCAAGTAGGCGATGGTGTGCCGGTGCTGGTGATCACTGCCCACGCCACCTTGGATCATGCCATCCACGCGCAGAAGAGCGGTGCGACGGCATATCTGACGAAACCGTTGGATTTACGCCGATTTGAGCAAACGCTCAGTGCTATGTTAGCCAGTGGTTTGCCGTTGGTGGTGAGTGCCGGTGAGGTGATGGAAACCCGTGCCGCGACCTTGATAGGGGCTGCGCCGTGCCTGCGGGAAACCTTCATCGGTATTGCCCGTGCCTGCGCCGGTGACGTGCCGGCCTTGATCACCGGGCCGAGCGGGTCGGGCAAGACACTCAGTGCAGCCGTGATTCACGCCCACGGCCCGCGAGCCAGCCAAGCATTGGTGTTTCTAGCATGTTCGCGGTTGGAGAATGCAACGGTGTTGGATGAGCGCAGCGATGGTACCCTTGTGTTGGAGGAAGTGACGGATCTGGCCCCCGCGCTACAAACGCGTTTGGCTGCGTGGTTAGCCAACGCGCCGGGTGGTCGTCCGCGCTTGCTAGCCACATCCGCCCACGATCCTCGCGAAGCCGTCACTGAGGGTCGCTTGCGGGAGGACTTGTATTATGCACTGAGCACGCTGACGATTCCTTTGCCGCCGCTACGCGAACGCAGCGGGGACATTCCGGCACTTAGCGCGTTTTTTGTTGGCGTGCGCGGCAACGCCCCCGCTCCCCAGCTTACCGCTCCGGTGCTAGCCGCGCTGCAGGCCTATCCGTGGCCGGGGAATGTCCGCGAGTTGCGCCATGTCCTTGATTATGCAGCCACTTTGAGCGGTGCCGGCCCAATGTTTCTGAGTCACTTGCCGACGCACGTAGCGGCGGCGGTGGGACCAGTTGGCGGCGGCACGGCTCCGGGCGAGCTTGAGGCGGTCGTTGGCCGCTGGCTGGATGGCGAGTTGGCCCTACCTGAGGCCGAGCGCCCAGGGTACGAGGCGATGTTGGAGCGGGTAGAGGCAGTGATGTTGCGGTATTTGCTAGAGAAGCATGAGAACAAGCCGACTCATTTGGCGGCGGCGTTGCGGATGCATCGGGCGACGTTGAGGCAGAAGTTGCGACGTGCTGGATTGCAGAGGGCAGAAGAGTAAGAACGGACTCCTCGCGGAGCGAAAAGCCGCCGCCCTGCGCCTACTGCGGGCAATTGTTGTTCATCAGCAGAATTTGACGTGATAGGCGGGGCTATGTCATTCAAGGCGTGCCATGAAAGCAACTTCCACCTATCCATATTTTGCCGTCGCAGGCTTGCTAGCCTGTGTGTTCCAATCGGTGTATGCCGATGATAACGCAATACCGGTCCCACCGCTCGGGGATTCGTCGGCGGCCCAGAGCCCCAGTACCCGGACCCATTCCTGGGAGTTGCCGCCCTTGACGGTGGTAGGTCAGCGCGAATCGAGCACAGCTGACGACGATCTGGTGGGAAGTTACGCCCAACCGAGGTGGACGACGGTGCGG
>CAIKHZ010000191.1 GCA_903827375.1 Akkermansiaceae bacterium | reverse complement strand
TCGCCCAGATCGAAGCCTTGGAGACTCACCGGGTCAATCTCAACGCCGCCCTCCAGAACGCCTCCGGCAAAGGGTTGGAGAACAGCCCTCATTACGTCTCGGGGGAAAATCAGGTCCGCGCCGTTGGCGAGCGCATCGCTGCCCTTCAAGGCGGCGTCCAGTCCCGCTCCGACAAAGTTTCTGCCGCCAACGACCGTCGCCTCTTTGATAACAAACTCCGCCGCGAGGAAGAGCGGGTCGATCTGGCCCAGAAAAGCAATACACAGGACTTGATCCGTGCCAACACCATCACCGACATCACCCGCCGGGAAGCGGAACTCAACCGCCTCTATGACGAGCGTCGTAAAATCTTCTCCGATTCCCAGCGCCGCTTCCAGTCCGTGGATGCCGCCCGCCAAGCTGCTGGCGATTCACCCGGGGCCGACAAGGCCATGCGCCGGGGCCTCAATATGGGCGGGCACGCCGCTCAGGTCGATGTCGAACGGGAACGCGCGATGGCCGCAGTGGGAAGTCGCCAAGCTGCCGCCAGAAAAGCTCAGGATGCTCAGGATCATGCGGATCGGGCGACGTCCTTCGCCGCTGAATTGCAGGACATTAAAATCCAGTCCGCTTTGCGCATTGCTGCCATCAATGCCGCCGAGCGCAGCGCCCGGGCTGCCACTCAGGACCCGGCACGCAGACGGCAGATCGCTCAGGATGAGAGCCGACGCGGGATCCTAGGTGCCACCCGAGAGAGGGATGTGGAGGCAGGGTGTCCCCCGCATCTTTGCAAACCCGATGGTCTAGAGTGACCCACCTTGCGCCTCGCTAGCCAGCGTGAAAGCCACGGTGCTGTCGGTGTCGCGCACGTTTCATTCTTTCGGCGTGAGGTCCTTGTGGCCCTTGCCCTGACGGACATGGAGGGTCTGGCGCTCACGGTTGAGGTCGTGGATTTCAAGCCGGGCCAGCTCGCTGCGGCGGACGCCGGTGGAGTAGAGGGTTTCCAGCATGGCGCGGTCGCGGAGGCCGAGGGGGGCGCGAATGTTCGGCACGGCGAGCAGGGCGCGGGTTTCCTAGAGCCCGAGCGCTTGTTTGGGCAGGTGCTTTTCCTGGGGAGTGACGATGAGGCTGGCGGGCTCTTTGTCGTCATGGAAGGGGCAGAAGCCGGCCCAGTTCAGAGAGGATTGCGCCGTTTTACCGGCCGACGGAAAGAATTGTTGATTTGTGATTGGAAGAGGAAATGTTCGCCCTTCGGTCACATCAAAAATCAACCATCAACAATCGTCAGTCATCAATCCATGTGCGCTCTGCCGCCAGAGGAATAAACTGCGTGGCGGATCACCGTGCAAGAATCCGCCCTAGCCCGGCTAGGGGGTCGGAAAATCCGCTTGCCCCCATCGAAAAGGCGGCTATCTTGCGCGCGCCACTCCAGCGTCGGCTGGTTTGCGCCCAATTTCCTCTGTTCACCCCCATCCACCGCTCCACATGTCTGATACGCAACACTCACCGCTTGGCTGGCCTGCACCACAAGGACTGTGGGATCCCTCACAGGAAAAGGATGGCTGCGGCGTGGGTTTCATCGCGCACCTCAAAGGACGGCGCTCCCACGATATCATCCTCAAAACCCTGCTGATGAACAGCCACATGGACCATCGCGGTGCCAGCGGTGCTGATCCAGCCACGGGCGATGGCGCAGGCATTTTCGTCCAGATGCCCGACAAGTTTCTGCGAAAGGAATTGGCCAAACAACGCCTCGAACTGCCCCCGGAAGGCGAATACGCGTCCGGCTTGGTATTTCTCTCCCCGGAACCGAGTGTGCGCGAGGCGGCCATGCAACTCTTCGAACACGTCATCCGCGACGAAGGCCAAAAGTTCATCGGTTGGCGCACCGTGCCGGTCCGCAGCGAAATCCTCGGCGAAACCTCCGGCCGCTACGAACCGGTCATCAAGCAGGTGTTTCTCAAGCGCAGCCCGGACATCACCGATCCGATGGAGTTTGAGCGCAAACTCTACGTCATCCGCAAACGCGTCGCCTATGCCATCCGCACCAACGATGTCCCTAATAAATTCAGCGACGTCCACGGGAACCGCGGCAACACCTTCCCAGGTGCCAATTACTACTATGTCACAGGCTTGTCAGCCAAAACCATGATCTACAAAGGCATGCTAACCGCCTGCCAGTTGTCAGATTATTTCTATGACCTGCACGACCCGGATTTCGAGTCCGCCCTAGCGCTGCTGCACACCCGCTTTTCCACCAATACCTTCCCCAGCTGGTCGAGGGCGCACCCTAACCGCTTTATTGCCCACAATGGTGAGATCAACACGGTTCGCGGCAATGCGAATTTCATGCGTGCTCGGCAGGCGCTGTGCACCAGCGACGTCTTCGGGACCGACATCGAGCAACTCTTCCCCGTCATCGACGAGGATGGCTCGGACTCCGCTCGCTTTGATAACGCCTTGGAGTTCTTGCACTACGGCGGCTACGATCTAACCCACGCAATGATGATGATGATTCCCGAACCATGGGAACGCCACACCATGATGGATCTCGATAAACGCGCGTTCTATGAATTCCATGCCTGCCTCATGGAACCTTGGGACGGCCCCGCCTCTATCACCTTCTCAGACGGCCAGCAAATCGGCGCCGTGCTCGACCGCAACGGCCTCCGCCCTAGCCGCTATTACGTCACCGATGACGACCTCGTCATCATGGCCTCTGAAGTGGGCGTGCTGCCCGATATCGACCCCCTCTCGATTGTCGAAAAGGGCCGCCTGCGCCCGGGCCGGATGTTCCTTGTGGACATGAACGAAGGCCGCATCATCCCTGACGAAGAAGTAAAACGGCGCATTTACAGCGCCCAACCGTACCGCGAGTGGTTGGAACAAAACCGCCTCACCCTCGCTCAGTTGCCAGCTCCCGCGGCATCCATTGCCGTCGAACCGGAGCGCATCCCGGAGCGCCAACTCGCGTTTGGCTACACCTACGAGGATCTGCGCTTGCTGCTAGGGCCATCAGCCAGCACCGGCGTCCAACCGATTTCATCGATGGGTAACGACACCCCGCTGGCGGTGCTATCGAGCAAGCCGAAGCACCTCTATCAGTATTTCAAGCAGATCTTCGCGCAGGTGACCAATCCAGCGCTCGATTGCATCCGTGAGGAACTCATCACCGCCACGGAAACCTTCATCGGCTCGGAAGGCAACCTGCTCCAGCCCGGCCCGCAAAGCTGCCGCATGATCCGCTTGGACAACCCGCTCATCGACAATTGCGCCCTCGCTCAATTGCGCGAAGTCGATCAACGCGGGTTCCAATCGATCACCCTCGACATGCTCTTCCCGGCAAAACAGGGCGGCGAGGGACTCACCTCAGCCCTGCAACGACTCTTCGACACCGCCGACCAAGCGATCGCCGACGGCTGCAACATCCTTATCCTTTCCGATAGAAACCTCAGCGCATCCAACGCCGCCATCCCAACATTGTTAGCCATGGGTGGGATCCACCACCATCTGGTGGCTGCCGGCACGCGCACCCTCGTTTCCATCATTCTGGAAACCGGCGAGGCCCGCGAAGTCCATCACTTCGCCACCCTCATCGGATACGGCGCGGACGCCATCAACCCGTACATGGCCTTCGACTCGCTCCACCAGATGATTGCGGATGACATGCTGGCCATCCCCTTCGACAAAGCGATCTATAACTATCTGAAGGCCTCTATCAAGGGCGTGGTCAAAACCATGGCGAAGATGGGCATTTCCACCGTCGCGTCCTATCGCGGCGCTCAAATTTTTGAAACCATCGGCCTCAGCTCCGAGCTCGTCCACCAGTACTTCACCGGCACATCCAGCCGCTGCGAGGGTTCGGGCATCGACCAGATCGCCGAAGAATCCCTCGCACGCCACCGCGCCGCATTCCCCGAGCGCCACCTCGCCGACGATCAGCACACGCTCGATCCGGGCGGTATCTATCAATGGCGTGCCGATGGTGAGTACCATTTGTTCAACCCGGAAACCATCCACTTGCTGCAAAAGGCGGTGCGCACCGGCAGCTACGAGGTGTACCGTCAATACGCCGCAAAGGTCAACCTCCAGAGCGAAAACATCTCGACGCTGCGCGGGCTGATGTGTTTCCGCAAGGACCTCAAACCCGTGCCTCTCGACGAGGTGGAATCCATCGAAGCCATCACCAAGCGCTTCAAAACCGGGGCCATGTCCTATGGCTCAATCTCCCAGGAAGCCCACGAAACCCTCGCCATCGCGATGAACCGCATCGGCGGTAAATCCAATACCGGCGAAGGCGGCGAAGACCCGGCTCGCTTTGTCCCCATGCCTAACGGAGATAGCAAACGCTCCGCCATCAAACAGGTCGCCTCAGGCCGCTTCGGCGTCACCAGCGAGTACTTGGTCAATGCCGATGAAATCCAAATCAAGATATCGCAAGGAGCCAAGCCCGGTGAGGGCGGCGAATTGCCCGGCTCCAAAGTCTATCCATGGATTGCCAAAGTGCGCTACTCAACCCCGGGCGTGGGCTTGGTGTCGCCGCCTCCCCATCATGATATCTATTCGATCGAAGACCTCGCAGAATTGATTCACGACCTCAAAAACGCCAATCCGCGTGCTCGCATCAACGTCAAGCTGGTGGCCGAAGTCGGCGTCGGTACCATCGCCGCAGGCGTCGCCAAGGCTCACGCCGATGTCATCCTCATCTCCGGCCACGACGGCGGCACCGGTGCCTCGCCAACGTCCTCGATCTATCACGCCGGTGCCCCTTGGGAACTCGGCCTCGCCGAAACGAACCAAATTCTATTGCTCAACGACCTCCGCAGCCGGGTGGTTTTGGAAACCGACGGCCAGTTAAAGACCGGCCGCGACGTGGCCATCGCAACCCTGCTGGGCGCGGAGGAATACGGCTTCGCCACCGCTCCGCTGGTGAGTGTCGGCTGCCTGATGATGCGCGTTTGCCAGAAGAACACCTGCCCCGTCGGAGTCGCCACCCAAGACCCCGAACTGCGCAAGAACTTCGCCGGCAAACCCGAACACGTCGTCAACTTCATGCGCTTCATCGCCATGGAAATGCGCGAGATCATGGCTGAATGCGGGTTCCGCACGATCAATGAAATGGTTGGCCACGTCGAGTGCCTCGATACCGCCGAGGCGACTCATCATTGGAAAGCCAAGGGCATCGACCTAACATCCATCTTCCATCGTCCCGACGTGGTGGACCGGGTTGGCACCTATTGTCAGATTGCGCAAGATCACGGGTTGGCCCAGGCGCTGGACAACACCCACTTGCTGGCGCTGTGCGAACCGGCAATTTTGCGCGGCGAGAAAGTGCGCATCGAGTTGCCTATCACCAACGTCAACCGGGTGGTGGGAACCATCACCGGCAGTGAGATCAGCCGCAGGCATGGTGGCAAGGGATTGCCACCGGGAACCGTCGAACTCAAATTCCGCGGCAGCGCCGGCCAGTCATTCGCAGCCTTCACCCCCACAGGCATGACCTTCGAACTGGAAGGCGATGCTAACGACTATGTTGGCAAGGGCTTGTCCGGCGCTAACATCATTGTCTATCCGCCACGCGGCGCACGGTTCCAGGCCGCGGACAACGTCATCATCGGCAACGTCGCCTTCTACGGTGCCACCCAGGGCCAGGCATATATCTGCGGCATCGCCGGTGAACGCTTCTGCGTCCGCAACTCCGGCGTGAATGCCGTGGTCGAAGGCATCGGCGACCATGGCTGCGAATACATGACGGGCGGCGAGGTGATCGTGTTAGGCGAGACCGGCCGCAACTTTGCCGCCGGCATGTCCGGCGGATCGGCGTATGTCTATGATATCGACGGACAGTTTGAAAAGCGCCTCAACAAGGAAATGGTCAACCTCTATCGGTTGATCGAATCGGATGACGCGGATATCGCGAAGGTCAAAACCACGATTGAAGCGCACCTCAAACATACCGGCTCACAACGCGCCGCATGGCTGCTAGATCACTGGGACGCCGAACTGCCAAAATTCTACAAGGTCATGCCTCGCGACTACGAGCGAATGCTCGAGTGCTTCAAAAAAGTCGAGGCTCAGGGCTTGTCCGGCGACGAGGCCGCGATGGCTGCCTTCGAGGAAAATCTTAAAGACCTTTCCCGCGTCGGGGGGAACTAGACCTAAGACACAAGACTTAAAGACACAAGAAAAGAGATGAAGATGAAGAGCCTCACAAGCCGCACCAGACAAAGCGAGAAGTTCAGAGAGAACGGCTCTTGTCTGGGGTCTGGCGTCTTGTTGTCTCTCGGCCTTTTTTCTCACAACTAACAAACTTACGACGACAATGGGCAAGCCAACAGGATTCATGGAACTGGAGCGGAAGACGGATTCCGAGATCGCACCGCTGGAGCGGATCAAGCACTGGAACGAGTTCAAAATCCATCCCGACGAAAAACAGCAACGCGAACAAGGCGCACGCTGCATGGATTGTGGCACCCCGTTTTGCCACACCGGCCACCTCGTCGCAGGCATGGCCAGCGGTTGCCCCGTCAATAACCTCATCCCCGAATGGAATGACCTGATTTTCCGCGGCCGTTGGAAGGAAGCCCTCCAGCGCCTGCATAAAACCAATAACTTCCCAGAATTCACCGGACGCGTCTGCCCCGCTCCATGCGAAGGCTCTTGCGTCCTCGGTGTCATCAAGCCGCCCGTGGCTATCAAAAATAACGAGTGCGCAATCATCGACCGCGGCTGGCAACAAGGCTGGGTTACTCCTAACATCCCAGCCAAACGCAGCGGCAAAAAGGTCGCTGTCGTCGGCTCCGGCCCGGCCGGCCTCGCTTGTGCCGACCAACTCAATCAGGCCGGCCACCAAGTGACCGTGCTGGAACGCGAGGACCGCATCGGCGGCTTGCTGATGTACGGCATCCCTAACATGAAGCTTGATAAGCTCGATGTGCTCGGGCGCCGGGTCAATTTGCTCCGCGAGGAAGGCATCGAGTTCAAGACAGGCATCAGTGTCGGCACCGATCCGCAATGGAGTGCCGATCGGCTGCGCCGCGACTTCGACGCGGTGGTCCTCTGCTGCGGTGCCACCCAGGCCCGCGACCTGCCCATTGACGGCCGCGATGCCGATGGTGTGCATCTGGCGATGACTTTTCTAACTGAGAACACGCGCTTTCAATTGGACCATGATTTCGATGGCACGTTACCCGAGCTCAATGCCTCGGGCAAAGATGTGGTGGTGATTGGTGGCGGCGACACCGGCACCGACTGTGTGGCCACGAGCCTGCGCCACGGCTGCAAGAATGTGATTCAATTGGAGATTTTGCCAAAGCCGCCACTGCAGCGTGCTAGCGACAATCCTTGGCCCGAATGGCCCAAGGTGTACAAGATGGACTACGGTCAGGAGGAAGCCGCCGAGCTCCAAGGCGGCGATCCCCGCCACTATTTGGTGCAGACCAAGCGATTCATCAAGGATGCCGCAGGCAAACTAACCGGGTTGGAACTCGTCGATATCCAGTGGGCCAAAGACGACCAAGGCCGCTTCATCCCGCAGGAAGTCCAAGGCTCCCTCCGCATCATCCCCGCCCAACTCGTCCTGCTCGCCATGGGATTCACCGGCCCCGAGTCTAACATTATCAAGCAATTCGGCCTCGACACCGACCCTCGCTCCAACGTCAAGGCCGAACACGGGACCTTTTCCACCAACCTCGCGGGGGTGTTTGCTGCCGGCGATATGCGCCGCGGCCAGTCGCTGGTGGTGTGGGCGATCAACGAAGGCCGCGGTGCCGCCCGCGAGTGCGACCGTTTCCTGATGGGCTCGACCCAGCTGCCCTAAACTTCTCGCAGGTGGAACCTATCCGCTATTTCAACCGCCACACCGGCACCTTCGAGACCGAACAAGTCTATGGCGAGGCATTCCTTCGCTGGACCTATGGCCATCCGCTCGGCGCGCTCGCTCTCGCCGCGCTCATCAAACGGCCACTATTTTCCAAATGGTATGGCCGCCGGATGAGCCGCCCGAAGTCGGCAGCGCGCATCGCCCCATTCATCACCCGCTACGGACTGGATCCCTCCGAGTTTGCCGACGCGCCGGACACCTTCGCCAGTTTTAACGAGTTCTTCTATCGGAAACTCAAGCCCACGGCCCGGCCGATCGATGCTGATGACTCCTCGGCTGTGTTCCCGGCCGACGGCCGTCATCTCGGATTCGAGAGGGCCTCCGCCATCAATGGCGTGTTCGTCAAGGGCCAGCGCTTCGATCTGCCAGAATTGTTAGGAGATGCCAAGCTTGCCGCGCGCTTTGCCGATGGGGCGTTGGTGCTCTCACGCCTATGCCCCGTGGATTACCATCGTTTCCACTTTCCGGTGGCCGGCACCCCTGGCCCGACGCGTGGCATCGAAGGTCCGCTGTTCTCGGTATCTCCCCTCGCCTTGCGCAAACACCTGTCTTACCTCTGGACTAACAAACGCACCATCACCCGCCTCGAAAGCCCCCGCTTCGGCACGGTTTTATTGTTGGAAATTGGGGCCACCTGCGTCGGCACCATCGCTCAAACCTATCCCTCGGGCACTGCGGTGGCCAAAGGCACCGAAAAAGGCTACTTTGCCTTTGGCGGATCCTCCACCATCACCTTGTTTGAGCCCGGTGCGATTCGCCTCGAAGCCGACCTGCTAGACCACTCCGCCACCCAAACAGAACTCTACGCCCGCGTCGGATCCAGGCTCGGCTGCGCCCCTTGAATCTCAGACTTCCTGCCCCCAGCTTTGAATTGACGAGGAAGTGGCCCGCAAATCTGGAAAAATGGTCTGAAACTCTTCAGGGTCAACAGTCCGGCAATATGCCAGCCCAGGGCATCGCCCTAGGTTGCGATCAAACCGATGTTATCGAGAGCTGAATGCCCGCCCCATTTCCGTTGTACACCGGGTCTAGCTATCCGGATGACATCCACAGCCTCAGGGGATGATGGCCAGCGGTTTGGTGGTTTTCCAGTTGCCGCGCGTAAAGTCTGGAAACACCTGGGGCATGCCCTCCTCGGCGACGGATTTCTCGCTGAGCGGGCCGACGGCCGACCACAAACAGCTTTCATACACGTTCTGGTCGAGCGGCGTGCCGCTGCGCAGGCATTCGATAATGCGGAAGAGCATGAGGAAATCCATGCCTCCGTGACCGCCCATCTTCTGCGAAAGTTCGCCCATCCTTTTGATCAGCGGGTGCTCGTATTTCTTGGCGATGGCTTCCCACTCATCACCCTCGGCCCAGCCTTGGTCGTGGCCTTTGGTGATGCCTTCGATGGACATGCGGTTGGGAAATCCGGCGAGCGTGCCACGGGTGCCTTGGATCAGGTTGTGGCGGGTGTACGGGCGGGGTGACGTTTCGTCCCACTGGACCATGACGGTGCGGCCCAGAGCCGTCTTGATAATGGAGGTGTTGATGTCGCCCCCCTTGAAATCGAGGTTCTTGAATTCCGGATTCGTCAAATGCTCGGATTTTTTAGCGTAGAGGGCGCGGCCCTTGGCGGGCGACGAGAACGATACCAGCCGGGCAAACGTGTCCTCAGTGCGGCCGATGCCCATGTACTGGGCGACCGGGCCGAGGCCGTGGGTCGGATACAGGTTGCCGTTGCGTTTGGCGTATTGGAATGTGCGCCAGGACCCGGTGGTGTCGCCATTTTCCATTTGTCCGCACAGGGGGTGGAGGTAGGCGGCCTCGGCATGAAGCAATTCACCGATGACCCCTTGGCGGACCATATTGAGGTAGAGGAGCTCTTCGCGGCCGTAGTTGACGTTTTCCATCATCATGCAATGGCGCCCGGTGGCTTCCGAGGTGTCAACAATCTGCCACATCTCCTCAAGCGTGTAGGCGAGGGGCACTTCGCTGAAGGCGTGGGCTCCAGCCTTCATTGCGCCGACGCACATCGGGGCATGCAGCGGCCACGGGGTGGCAATGAACACCGCGTCAGGTCGGGTTTCGGCAAGCATCTTCTGCCAAGCGTTCTCATCACCAAAATACACTTTCGGGCTGTGGCCGTGCTGGGTGACGTTGGCCTGCGCACTCTTGGCTGCATTCTCCCGCACGTCGCAAACCCCGACAAAATCCACCCCATCGAGGGTCGCAAGTTGGGCGGCATGGCCCGATCCGCGAGCCCCCACGCCAATGATGGCGACCTTGATCTTATCGAGCTTGGGAGCGGCGAAGTCGCCCATGTATTTGGCAGTGGCCGGGCGGGCGGGAGTGGCTGACTGTGCCCTGGCGAGGGTGGGAAATGTCGCCATACCGGCGGTGAGGCCGCCGAGGGTCTTGAGAAAACTCCGGCGCGCAGTAAGGGTGGGTTCGTTGGACATGAGACCCCCATACTCGCCTGCAACACTCATTCTGTCACAGAACCGGGCATTTGCACGAATCCACATAATCAACCGATTTTAACGATTTTTGCCCTCACCATCCGCCATCAACGTGCTATTACTGACCAGTCCCGCATCGGGAATTGATCATTAGCCCCCGCAACCAAGCAATCATGAAATACAGCATCCTATTCGCCATCGGTCTCGCTCTTACCCTGCCACTCCAAGCCGCTAAAAAGGCTGGTGCCCACCCCAAGGCCAAGGCCACTCCGGAGCAGATCTTTAATAAAAAGGACAAGAATCATGATGGGTTCTTATCCAAGCATGAATTCATCGGCAAGTCCAAGCACGCCGCCAAGAGGGCCAAACTCTTCGCCAAAAAGGACACGAACCACGATGGTAAACTTTCTCTCCAAGAGTTCACTGGCAAGGTCAAACACCAGAGCAAGGTGAAGCACCAAGGTAAGGTGAAACACCAGGGCAAGGCCAAACACAAGGGCAAAGGCAAACGTCACGCCGCTGCCACCGCTCCCGCCACTCAGAATTGAGGCGGAAACCCGCTCAGGGCCGCCTCCGCCACGGCTTATCCTAGATTCAGAAATGAGAACCACGGATTGCACGGAATACACAGAGTGGAAGGAATGGCGCTTTGCGCTTCTGGATCCGCGCAGCAGCGATCCCTCCGTGTACTCTGTGCACTCCGTGGTTCAAATCTTCAACTACGGAATGCACGGAGTAGATATGACTTAGAAATGGAAGTTTCACACCTATTGGGTTAGAACCTCAAATTGCAACTTTTTCATAATCTGTGTATTCTGCGGGTTTTCATTTTTCGCCTTATCCCCGGGATATGCTGTGCCGAAGGTCGGCAGCCCCAAATTCCCCCCAACCCGTCCTGAGGTGCTACAGGTCACATTTTTCCTCTTGCGAGGCTGGGCCTTGTCGCTATCATGTCGGCGTTGCTGCTAACTGAGGTTCGCAGAACGGCCCGGTTCCCGTCGGCCGTTGCTGCCACTCTCTGAGTCGCAATTTTTTTGAGATTCGTGCCCATTTTAACCCCCAAATCCCATGAAACACCCCGCTCTCTTAGTCCTTAGTTTCGTCTGTCTCTTGCCGCTGCAAGCCACTAACGCGAATGGCGCTGGTGCGATCAAGCATAGCCTTCAGGATGTTTTTAAGGCCAAGGACAAGGATAGCGATGGATACCTTTCCTTGGAGGAATTCACTGACGCAGCCAAGGATTCGGCCAAAGCGGCGAGCGAATTCACCAAGAGGGATACCAATGGCGACGGCAAACTCTCTCTCGCCGAGTTCATGGCCAATGACGGCAAGGACGAGGCTCAACTCGAAGCCGAAAAACAGGCCCGCGCCGCTCAAAAAGCCAAGGCCCAGGCTGACGAACGGGCCAGAGCCGATGTGCGCATCAGGCTGGAGCAGAAGTCCAAAGCCGAACAAAAGGCCAAAGCCGAACAAAAGGCTAAGGCCGAGCAAAAGGCTAAGGCCGATGCGAAGGCCAAAGCCGATAAGTGGAATAAGAAGTCCTGATCTGCTCAAATCCGCTCTGCGATTGGACCAGACTTCCGGAACAGCCGCATTGGCTTCCGGGTGGCCGCAGCTCCCGCGGGCATGGGATGGATTTCCCGCCCCGCCGGAACCGGCCCGCGCCCGGTCCTGGCACCGCAAGGTGTCAG
>CAIKHZ010000190.1 GCA_903827375.1 Akkermansiaceae bacterium | reverse complement strand
AGGCGAAATTGCCCCTGTGATGAAAGTCCGCGCCCGCATGGTTTTCCGGGATGGCACGCCGCCCAGCAGGCTGGAAAGCCGCTTTGAGACACTGTGGCGGGCGCTGGGTGGTCCCGAGTTGGAAAAGGAGTTCCGCTTTCATCCCGTTAGGAAATGGCGGGCCGACTTCGCCCACCTGCCGAGCCGGACCCTCATCGAGATCGAGGGCGGCATCTACGTGCACGGGCGCCACAACCGCGGGGCGGGTTTCGCCGCCGATCTGGAAAAATACCTCGAGGCCGTGCTCGCCGGTTGGCGGGTGGTCCGCCTCGGGCCGAATGAACTAACAACGGCCCACGTCGGGCGGCTGGTTGCCCTATTGAGCGGTGCTGCGTGACATACCTCGATCACAAGACTTCCGACTAGTACTCAAGGTGAACCATTCGACTTTGCCGGGTCTCCCACCTTCCTTGTCAGGCTCTTGGTGAAGACGACGCCTAACGAAGGAAATGGGATATAGTGGAGGTTCCGCCTGTGTCCGCTAGTAACATAGATTGCGATGGAGGCGTTCTGACTCTGTCATGAAATTTGCCAGCCAATCGGAAAACGTTTCTTCCCAGTCATCATTCTCCAAGGGCACCCCTGTAAGTGGCTCGGTATTATGTGCATCAGGATGATCCCAACGGACATCAAGGATCAACAGGGTTTTGCCATCTGGAGTCACAAACACCGATGCCAACGGACCCCTTACAATGGAATTAGCTCCGCGACCGGGGCGGAAGCCGTAGCAAATTCTCACGTGTTGCTCGCTCGGCATATCGACGTAAACGTCAGGGCGACCGAGCCCGGCGGCGGTGTAGAATTCAGTAATCCCTTGTTGAGTCTTGCCACAAATATCAATAAGGCGAGCTAGCGCTTGATCTCTGGTAGAAAAATCTCGGGCTTGTTGCCTCTGAAACTCTTTGCCTGCATTTGAGAATTTGTTTTCGCTCATGGTGTGTTAGAGGCGGTTGCCTCACAGTTTGATTCTACAGCCCTCGGTGAGGGCAGGCTTTCTGGAGCACAATGGCCTGACTGTCCAGCACAATCGGGAGCGGGTTGACTCACGGCACGGGGCATGGATTCACCCCCGCTTTCCGTCCTCGTCACCGGTTCCTCTGGATTCATCGGCACCCACGTTGTCCGGCACCTCCATGCGGCGGACCACCGGGTCACCGGCCTCGACCACATCCCGCCAAAGGATCCGCTGCCAGAGGGTGTGGCGTTCCACGTCTGCGACATCCGCAAGGGGGAGTTGCCCGACCGGACCTTCGACGCCGTGGTCCACCTTGCCGCCCTGGCCGGTGTGCGCCCGTCGATGGACCGCTCGATGGAATACGAGATCACCAACGTCATCGGCACCATCCGCCTGCTGGAATTCTGCCGCCGCATGGGCGTCCCCCGATTCGTCTTCGCATCGTCGTCCAGCGTCTACGGGCCGGAAACGCCCCTGCCGGCGGAGGAATCAACCCCGGCCAACCCGTGCAGCCCCTACGCCCTGACCAAGCTCCACGGCGAGCAATGGGGCCGCCTCTACGCCCGCCTGCACGGCCTGCGCTTCGTGGCGCTGCGGTTTTTCTCGGTCTGGGGGCCGGGACAGCGGCCAGATCTTGCCCTGGAAGCATTCCGCCGCCGGATCGAGGCAGGCCAGCCGGTCATCATCAACGGCGACGGCAGCCAGCGCCGCGACCTCACCCACGTTGCCGACGTGGCCCGGGCGATCGAACTGGCGCTGCGGTGGCCCGGCCCCGGTTTTACCGTCCTGAACGTCGGCACCGGCCGAAACCACTCGGTCATGGACATGCTGGACGCCGCCAGGAGGACAGCCACGCCACTGGT
>CAIKHZ010000189.1 GCA_903827375.1 Akkermansiaceae bacterium | reverse complement strand
GGGTCAGTCCTCGCATGGTAACATTTATGCTTACTCGACCCCGTGGCACTTTTGATGTCGAACACTGAGTTCTGAGACTCGCAATAAGAGACGACGAGTTGACCTAACAACATCAACTTTAACTTTTCAAGGACTCTAGCAGTTGTCTTTTGTGGTGAAGGCCGATGCATGAGCCGGTGGCTGGAGCGGTGAGAGCAACGAACTCGGTGAAGAGGAGGAGCAACCTTGTATGGATGCATCGTCATTCGGGTTCATTCGTGCGGGCATCTGGCCATCAGGATGATTGACTTGGCAAGGCGCGGTGAATCGGTATGCTCGGTGGCACACGATGTCCGCCCCGAATCCCACCACTTGCCCGACGATCGGAATTGATCTTGGAACCACCAACAGCCTGGTTGCGGTGTTTGAAAATGGCCAACCGCGCACCTTGGCCAACGAGTTTGGCGAGGAATTGACGCCTAGCGTGGTGGCAGTGGCCGAAGACGGACAACTGCTGGTGGGACGCGCGGCAAAGGACCGGCTGATCGTCGCGCCGGGGTCGGGGCAGGCGTGTTTCAAGCGCGACATGGGCACCAGCGCTGAGTACCGGTTTGGCGGCAAGAGTTGGAGTCCGATCGTGTGCTCGGCCGTCGTGCTCGGGGAGATGAAACGCATCGCCGAGTTGCACTTTGGCGCGGTGCCGCAGCGCGCCGTGATCACCGTGCCAGCCTACTTTCATGACCAACAACGCCAGGCCACGATTGAGGCGGCGCAAATTGCCGGGCTCAGTGTTGAGCGGATCATCAATGAACCCACGGCTGCGGCTCTGGCCTATGGTTATCGCAACCCCGAGCGGGAAATGCGGATCTTGGTGTTCGATCTGGGCGGCGGCACGTTTGACGTCACGCTGCTCGAGATTTTCGAGGGTGTCGTGGAAGTTCAAGCGTCCACCGGCGAAAGCCGCCTCGGCGGCGAGGACTACACCGACGCCCTATGCCTGTGGCTGGAAAACAGGCACCAGTGGCAGCCGCAGCCAACAGCCAGAGGGGCTTGGCGCCAGCGCGTCGAGGTCGCCAAACGCCAACTCTCCGCCAACGAAACCGCCAGTCTCTACCTGAATGACGGACTGGTTCAGGTCACCCGCGAGGATTTCCGCGAGGCCACTGCTGCCATCCATGCCCGGCTGCGGCCGGTGGTCGCCCGTTGCTTGCGCGACGCAGGGTTGCAGGCAGTCGCACTCGATGACATTTTGTTAGTTGGCGGAGCCAGCCGGATGCTGGTGGTCCGCGATTTCATCCAAGACGAATTGAAGCGCATCTCCAGCCTGAAGATTGACCCCGACCGGGTGGTGGCGCTGGGAGCGGCGGTGCAGGCCGGGCTGTGTGCAAGTGACAGTGCGGTGGCCGACATAGTGCTCACCGACGTCTGCCCTCACACGCTGGGGATTGAAATGTCCAAGGAGTTGGCGTACGGCCAGTCCGAACCCGGTTACTTCGCACCGATCATTGACCGCAACACCACGGTGCCGGTTAGCCGCAGCAAGCTGTTTCACACACTCCATCCACAGCAGGACCACATCGAGGTGCGCGTGTTCCAAGGTGAAGCACGACTGACCCGCGACAATCAGAAGATCGGCGAAATCAGCATTACCGGCGGGCTGCGCCACCAACCGGGACTGCATCGGCCCGGCGAGGTCGATATCCGGTTTTCCTACGATATGAACGGAATTCTGGAGGTGGAGGTGACCGTGCTGGCCACCGGCAAGAAACAAAGCCACGTCATCGAGCAACGGCCCGGTTGTCTCAGCCAGCGCGAGATCCAGGCGGCCATCGCCCGCCTGCAACCGCTCAAGCTCCACCCACGCGACCTGCTGCCTAACCGCGCCCGCCTCGAACGCGCCGGGCGCGTTTATGCGGAGTTGGTGGGCCCGGCACGCGAGCATCTCAATGCCGTCACCGATCAGTTCGAGGCGGCACTCGAGTCCCGCGATAGCCTGGCGATCAAACAAGCGGCCGCCGTGTTAGATAGTTTTCTTCGCGGCTTTTTCGAACATGAGGGCGAGGCACCGGCAGAGCCACCCGTCGTCCCCTGACTCCCATCCCCCCACCGGCCATGCATTGGAAGATCCTGGATTTGGACCGCGCCCAAGCAAACGTCAAGGACGTCAAGCGGGCCTATGCCCAGCGCTTGAAAATTTGCAGACCGGACCAGGACCCGGCGGGTTTCAAGCGGCTGCACGACGCCTATCAGGACGCCCTGAGCGAACTGGAATGGCGTTCGCAAGCTGTGCCCTTTCCTGCATCGGCGTCGTTTCCCGTCGTCACGACAGACATCTCGAAGTCACCCACCGAGGGTTCCTCGGCAGATTGTCCGGT
>CAIKHZ010000188.1 GCA_903827375.1 Akkermansiaceae bacterium | reverse complement strand
TGCCAAGTGGCTGCCCATGCTTAGAGAATGCGCCGGGCTGGGCGCACGCCGATTTCACTTTTGCATGGGCGCTGCGGCCGGAGGCGCGCAGTCACGGCCTGCGGCGAGACGCCGCAGCTACTCCACGTGGCTGCGCGCCTCTGGCAGCAGGCCGTGCGTGCCCCGTCCCGCAGCGCGTGCCAAGTGGCTGCCCATGCTTAGAGAATGCACCGGGCTGGGCGCACGCCGATTTCACTTTTGCATGGGCGCTGCGGCCGGAGGCGCGCAGTCACGGCCTGCGGCGAGACGCCGCAGCTAGGCCACTAGCGGTGTGTCTGTGACCGCCGATGACCATGAGGCGCCAATGAACCCGCCTATTCGACACGCGCCAGATCATTCACATCGGCGCTCACAGACCACCACTACAATATATCTCAGATGCCTAACGACAGTTACTATTGCGTCAGCACTTCAGGGGAATCCACCTTCCCCTCCATGCCCAAATAGAAGTCGTTTGCTGAGTTCCGAGCTCCGTGTTGCCTCACGGTGACGCCAGTAGCCACATCTCGCAAATCACCGCGTTGGCACCCTGGTCCCTGCGGATGCTCAACTCAACGTCACCACCACCCGCTAGAATTGCGGGTGGCAGCGCCACCATTCTGGATTCCGGCAGAAGTTTGCGATCCGTGTAGCTTGGCAGCGGCTGGTGATCAATCAATATGCACGTCGTGCCCGTCTTGCAGTTTTTTGCTAGTACACTCTGAACCCGCCCCGCAGCATCATAATCCCACCAACTCAACCCCAAGGTGTATGCCTCTGCCGGATTAACCTCCGTAAGCACAAACCGCAATGCCTGTCCGTCAAAGCTAACTGTCTTCTGGGTGATCGGTAACGCAGGAATTTGGCACGCAAAGCTATAGCCACTGCCAGCCGTCTGCGTCAACACCGGCCCGCCGTCGCCTCCGTCCTTTTCCTGAACGCCGCAATTGAGATAAGCGGCAAGCCGGACGCTGGGCGCACCGGACTGCAACGCCGCACGCCGCAGCGCTGCTCCACCACGCTCGGCATCACCTTCACTAACAAATGCGACTGCCCCCTGCACCACCACTTCCGACCAGTCACCGTAATAGGGCGCATTGCAATCAATCCATGCGGCCATCGCCTGCCACTCAACCGATGTTAGCGCCACATCGTCATGACCCTTGCCCAGCAATTTCATCACGGGGCTCGCACCCGACCCGGTGGCATATGGCTTGAGCGGCAACTTCTCCCCCTGATAACCCCCAACTTTGATATAACTCACGTACGGCAGCAAATTTAAAAATGATGAGCTAACCAAGTGCTGGGGTCCTTCGTCCGCATCGTAACCCGTCGGGGCTTGGACCAGCTTGGTTCCTCGCAGGTCAAACCCCTTGTCCTTTCCTCGCGACCCATCATGGCAGTTAATACAATGACGATCAAGAATAGGTTGGATCAACTTGGGAAAACTAACAATATTCGTCCCCCAGGGCGGCGGCTCGATGTGTGACGGTGCCTTGTTCAACGCCATGGTATTGAGCGTCTGAGCCGATGGCACAGTGGACGGCGACTCGTGACATCCGATGCAACTGGCATTCTCACCGGGCATCAGATTGATGTAATTGCGCATGCGCCGAACTTCAAGATGGTTGGCATCCAGTGCCTCAAAAAACAACATCTTGCCGGCGGGTACTTCAAAGTTTGCCGATCCATCCGCTTCAACGGGAACCGTCCCTAATACAGTGCGTCCATCCCAACCACTGTTCACTCCAAAATCCATCCGTTGGGGCCATGTGTGCCCAGTCTTGGGGTGCGCCTCCATCACCCGCAGATACCTAACCGTGCCTCGCTCAACGCCCTCAAGCCCTTGATACACATCGTAGAGAACCAGCTTGCCTGGCGTCGTCGGAGCGACGCCACTCACCGCGTCAGGAATCGCCCTTGGCACTGGCCTCGCCCGCACTGGTATCGGCGAATAGCACGAATACCCCGCACCACGATAGATCAATTCCTTGTTGCCGTGAATATCTATCAGATAGATGGCAAACCCGGCCGGTGCCGTGCTGCTGCGTTCAAATGAATAGCATGCGAGGTGCTGAGATTCAGTTAGAGGATACGGTGAACTATACCAACCCGTTGGGCTGTCCACATTACTTATCACGGGTGCGCATGGCGGATTGGCAGCCCGCTCATCCAGCAATCCACCGCACTCCGGGTAGCCCACCTCCGGCGTCACATTCGTCAAGCCCGCCGGCCCAAGGCGATTGAGCGCAAGATCGGCAATCAAAAGCGGCCCCACGCAGGTGTTGTGATGGGCGGCCCCGGTGGCAATCACCTTGCCGGTTCCGGGAATTTGCCGGGCTTCATACAGGCCGATCGGCCCGCGGGAAAAGGAATACCAATCACCATAGGCAAGTTGGGAGTGGGTGCCGTCCGGATTGACCGCCCACAATTGTTGGATCACGTTATAGCCCTTCATCACATAGTCCCAGCGGGTATAAAGGATGCGGCCGTCCTCCAGCATGCTCGGATAGAACTCGCCTTCCTGCGCCTCGGTGATCTTGCGCGGGTCGCTACCATCCGGGTTCATCGAGAAAATCCCGCAAACCAGCGCCCAGTCACCGCACTGCACATAGCGGCCTTCACGCGAAGTGGTGAAGGCGATCCTTCCATCTGGCAGATAGCACGGTTCGGTATCCTCGACCTCCGGACTGTTGGTGAGCCTGCGGAGGCCACCGCCGTCAAGACCGACTTCATAGATATCATAGGCAAAACAACGGCCGCCCCGCACACCGTGAACACCACTGCCATACGCCGTAGCCGGCTGCCGTGGTGCGGCGTACGAAAACACCACCCGCCGGGCATCAAAGCTCAAGTCCGGCCTGCCAATGCCACCGGCCGCCATTTCGTCTGTTAGGATCTCGCGGACCCGCCCATCGCCCCTCAATCCTGTCAGAACGCAAAGGTTGGCAGGCGGCAATTGGGCCTCGCCGACCCGATGTGAGCACTGGTGATTGGTATTTGGCCAGTTGCGTTTGACAAACAACAGTTCATTGAAGTCAACCGCTGGACTGGCAAACGCCAAATCACGAACCACCCAGCGGGCTTTGAGATAGAGTTGCAACCAGGTCTCGCCCGCGGCAGCGTCTTTCATCGCTGGCATTTCTGCGGCGATCACTGCAAGGGCCTTACGTGCCGACTCAGCCATCGGAGAAGCGGCCCCCCGCGACAGATCATCTGCCAAAGCCAAGCCCCTCTGAATCACCCCCTCCAGCGCTCCACGCGTGCCCGGTTCCACCCCTCGGGATACTTTTTCCTGCATCAGCCAGTCGGCCTCGACCCCCTTGCGGGTGTCATCCGGTAGGGGTCCGGCGCTGGCGAGAGCAGCCGCGAAAGCGGCCACCACCCCAACCGTGCCGATAACCAAAAACCGAAGTGGTGCACGCCATGTCATGGTTAGGATTGCAAGCCATGGGCTGAGCTTTGCCAAGGTTTTTTTCCGATATCTTTTATCGATAACTCATGCCTCCCGATCGCGCTTTTCAAGCCACACCATCAGGATGGCAAGGTCCGCTGGCGTGATGCCGGGGATGCGTCCGGCTTGACCCATGGTACTCGGGCGGATTTCTGTAAAGCGGACTTGCGCCTCTTTCTTGAGACCGCGGATGGACGCATAATCAAGCGCCTCAGGCAAGCGCTTGGCTTCCTGACGCACCATGCGATCGATTTGGATCTGTTGACGTCCAAGATGCCCTTCATATTTGAAATTCGTTTCAATAAGGGGCCAAAGATTGTCAGAAAACTCGTTGCGGAGGGCCGCGGGCAGCGATGTCCAGGAATTCTCACTGCGCCGCAACCACAGGTCGAGCTTGACCCCTTCATGCGGGGTTTGCCGCACCCAGGGATCGGCCCGCTCCAGAACAGCAAGCTTGTCGGTGACCCTCCGCACCCGCTCGCCACCGACGAGACCAACCGCAGCAGCCTTGGGAGTAAGACGCAGGTCCGCATTGTCCTGGCGCAACAACAGGCGGTACTCAGCACGGCTGGTGAACATGCGGTATGGCTCGGTGCATCCGCGGGTGACCAAATCATCAACCATCACCCCCAGGTACGCCTCATCGCGGCCGAGAATCCATGGCGGCTTGCCAAGCACCTTGAGGGCGGCATTGGCCCCGGCCATCAAGCCCTGTCCTGCAGCTTCCTCATAGCCTGAGGTCCCATTGATCTGGCCAGCAAAATATAGCCCACCCACCCGCTTGGTTTCCAAAGTCGCCTGGAGCTGGGTCGGCGGGCAGTAGTCGTACTCGACCGCGTAGCCAGGGCGCAGAATCTCGCAATTTTCCAAACCTCTGATACTGCGCAGAAAAGCAAGCTGGACGGCGTATGGCAAGGAGGTGGAGACGCCATTCACATAGTACTCAAGCGTGTGGCGACCCTCCGGCTCCAAAAATATTTGATGCCGCTCCTTTTCCGCAAACCGAACAACCTTGTCCTCGATCGAGGGACAATAACGCGGCCCCACCCCCTCGATCACCCCACAATATAGCGGAGATTGGTCAAGGTTATTGCGGATGATCTCGTGAGTCGATGGATTGGTGTATGTAATCCAACAAGGCGTTTGTTCCACGTGGAACGTTGGATCACCCCAAGGATTCAAAGTGAACAAGTCGTCCGGACCCCGCTCCAATGTGTCAGCCATAAAACTGAAGTGCGGCACTGGCGTGTCCCCATCCTGCCGCTCGCAACGGCCCAAATCCAATGAACGGCCATTGAGACGGCAAGGCGTGCCGGTTTTGAATCGCTGAACTTGGAAACCCAAGCGCCGGAGGGCATCCGAAACACTCGAACTGGCATCCCCCATCCGGCCGCCGCTCTCGCTTCGCAAACCAACGTGCATCAGCCCGCGCATGAACGTCCCGGCACTCAAAATAACCGAGCGTCCCACGAGCTCCATCCCCAGCGTCGTGCTCACCCCAGCCATGCAATCATCGACCACCAGCAAATCCGCCACATTTGCCTGATGCAGGTCGATGCCCGGGGTCTCCTCCAGCAGGCGCTTAAGGCGAAACTGGTAAGCCTTCTTATCGCACTGCGCCCGCGGTGCGCGGACCGAGGGTCCCTTGGAGGCATTCAGCATCCTCCACTGAATGGCAGTGGCATCTGTGTTCAAACCCATCACCCCACCCAATGCATCGATCTCGCGCACTAAATGCCCCTTGGCGAGGCCACCAATCGCTGGATTGCATGACATTTGGCCAATCGTGTCGAGATTCTGAGTCAGCAATGCCACCTCACAGCCAAGGCGGGCAGCAGCCAAAGCGGCCTCCACCCCTGCATGGCCGGCACCAATCACAATCACATCGTAAGCTTTCGGATATCTGAACATTGGACGAACGACAGCCTAGCACCCACCGTCCTCCACTCAAGCACCGATACCGGGTGTTCCACGTGGAACAATCAAAGACAGGCGGCATTCCATTCCATTGCGCTCATGGATGCCCCAGGCAAGCCGCAGTGGGGCTTGCCTGTCTCCGCAGATCGGTCGGTTCATGGCTGCTGAACGCCGCGTCGCCTTGAGAGAGCCTCTCCATGAAATTTATCTTGTCTCGTTCGAAATTTCCTTTGGCACAACGAGGGAAAGCCGCCATATTCCCCGCCATGCACCGCTCCCTCCCCATTCTCCTCCTCATCGGACTGCTCATCCTATTTCGCGCCCTCGCTGCGGCAGTGCCCGAGGCCATGCCTAATTTTCAACCCGTTGCAGCCCTATTTTTCTGTGGTGCGCTGATGGCCGGAGGCTGGCGTGGATTCCTTATCCCGTTGGCGGCTTGGATCATCAGTTACCCGTTGCCAGCCATATTCCAAAGCGGACCGGTGACCGATCCGTTTATTTTCGGCAGCACCCTGCTCGCCTTTGCGGTCACCTTCTTGCTCGGCAAATCACTGAGCACGCGTTCCATGCCGGCGCTGCTGATCGGCTCGCTCACAGCCGCCCTCAGCTTCCACCTCATCACCAACGGGGCTGCATGGCTGTTTGATCCGCGCTACGCCAAAACCCTCGCAGGCCTGCTGCAGTCACTGTGGACTGGTGCGACCGGTGCCCCTCTACCTTCCTGGGTATTCCTCCGCAACTTCGCCGCCGCCAACCTTCTGTTCACTTGGATTGTGCTGAGCGCCCGAATTTGCTTGCCACAACTTTCCATAGCCTCCCCTGCTTCCTCCACCCCGGCCCATTGAGACTGTCTCCCTTCATCGCCTCATGTCCAGCGTCCCCCCACCCGCCCTTGATTTCGCCACCTCGGCTATCAACCAAAGCCTCTCAAACTCACAAAAAATCGGTCTTTTCACCTTGATGGTGCGCATCCGCCGTTTCGAGCAAGCGGCCCTCAAATATTATAACGCCGGCAAAATGGGCGGCTTCCTGCACCTCTACATCGGTCAAGAAGCTGTCGCAGTTGGCACCATTTCCTTGGCAGGCCCTGATGATCACTTCATCACCGCTTACCGTGATCACGGCCATGCATTGGCCGTCGGTATGGGAATGAACGAATGCATGGCGGAAATGTTTGGTAAGCAATCCGGCTGCTCCAAAGGCAAGGGCGGTTCGATGCACTTCTTCGCACCCGACAAAAATTTCTGGGGTGGTCACGGCATCGTTGCGGGCCAGACGCCGTTGGGTCTCGGCCTCGCCTTTGGCCTCAAATACCTCGAACGCGAAGGTTGCTGCTTGTGTTACCTTGGCGATGGAGCTGTTAACCAAGGTACCTTCCACGAGTCCCTCAACCTCTCAGGGTTATTCGAAATTCCTGTCGTTTTCGTGATTGAAAACAACGGTTACTCCATGGGCACCTCCCAAGAACGCTCTTCCGCCTACTCCGGTTGCTTGGCCCAACGTGCGGAAGCCTACGGCATTGAGTGGGACGTCATTGACGGCTCGGACGTATATGAAGTTCGTGCCAAAACCCACATCGCCATGGAGCGTGCTCGCAAACAACACAAACCCACACTCCTCGAAATCGACACGTATCGCTATTACGGCCACAGCGTCGCCGATGCTAACGCAAAAAAATACCGTACCCCTGAAGAAATCGAAAATTACAAACAGAATCACGACCCCATCACCTTGCTGCGTCGTCGTCTCATCACCGACGGCCTCCTAACCGATGCCAGCGCCGATGCCATTCATTTAGCTGCAGCAGAGGAAGCTGCCGTCGCCGTCAAATTTGCAGACGAAGCACCCATTCCAACTCTTGCTGATATCAGCACCGACATCTATTGGGAAAGCGATCACCAGACCCCGGCCTCAAAAATTGGCCGCCATTTCTTTAATGACTGAACTATTACTATAATTCTAGTAATTTAACCCTACCCCATTTTCCCGGCAATCATGTCCCGTACTCTTACTTACCGCGCGGCCCTTCGCGAAGGCCTTGATGAAGAACTCGCCCGAGATCCTAACGTCGTCTTGATGGGCGAGGAAGTCGCCCAATACAATGGGGCCTATAAAGTCACCGAAGGTCTATGGAAGAAATGGGGCAGCAAACGGGTTTTTGATACTCCCATATCTGAAGCAGGCTTCATAGGTATGGGCATTGGTGCTTCAATGCTCGGTGTGCGTCCAGTGATGGAATTGATGTTTTGGTCGTTTCATTCGGTGGCCTTTGATCAACTCGTCAATAACGCTGCATGTGTTCGGTACATGTCTGGCGGGTTATGCCATTGTCCTATCGTGGTGCGGGGACCAGCCAATGGTGGTACTGGTGTTGGCGCGACCCACTCACATATTCCCGAGGCCCTATTTGCGGCTTTTCCTGGTCTCAAAGTCTGCGCTCCGGCTACCCCGGCCGATGCTAAGGGGCTGATTAAGGCCGCTATCCGTGACAACGACCCAGTCTATGTGATGGAAAACACCTTGCTCTACGGCAATTCCGGTGAAGTCCCTGATTTGGAGGCTGGCGATCACATCGTGCCCTTGGGTATGGCCGATATTAAGCGCCAAGGCACCGACGTATCCCTCATCGCCCATGGCCGCTCTGTGATTCAATGTCTGGCAGCAGCAGAGATTCTCCAAACCGAACACGGTATCCATTGCGAAGTGCTCGACCTACGTTCAATCCGCCCATTGGATCAAGACGCGATCCTCAATACCGTGCGCAAAACTCATCGGGTTGTCCTCGTCGATGAATCCAAGCCTTTTGGTGGCGTATCCGCGATGGTTGGCATGCTCATTCAAGAACACGCATTTGATGCACTCGATGCCCCAATCAAACGCGTTTGTTCCATTGATGCACCGGCAATTTATTCGCCTCACATCGAACATGAACAACTCCCCAATCCCAAACGAATCGTCGCTAAAGTCCTCACTCTTGCCTGAGTTTGATACTAGTAAGGGCACAAAATTACCCTTTTTTTCATAAAATTTGTGCCTGAGCCCTGAATTTTCAATTTATCCGTCTTTTTCATTGCCAAGTCCCACAAGCATTCTAAGATTTCCTCGGACATGAAACATTTCGTCACCGCCTTTGCCGCTGTCGTGGTTGCCTTTGCCCTTGCCTCCTGTTGCTGCATGTAATTCAATCATTCTTCAAACCTAATCCATAATCAATCGATCCATGAAAAATCTGTTCATGTTTGTTTCCCTGATTGCCGTTTCTTTCGGCTTTTCTTCCTGCTGCACCATGTTCGGCGCACATTCGAACACAGCCGGATACCGGACTGAAAGTCATCAGGTGAAAACTTGCGGCTCTAATGTCAAAACCGTTACCACGAAGGTTCGGGTTGCCTGTGGTGCAGGTGTCCACTTTTACTCACCCAAAAAAGATTGCGGAGGCTCAACGTCTCAGGAAACACTCAACATGGTCACTACCCAAGGATCATCCGGTAGCCCGAGCATCGGCTTGGTCCCAAGCATGAAAAAACTCGCTCCCTGATCGAATATTCCAAATAATTTTTCAAAAGCGCGGTGATGCTAAGGCATACCGCGCTTTTTCCGTCATCATTCCAAGTATAAAAAACTGGAAAACCTGCGCTAAGCCGCCATCTTCCTTCTAGCGACACACCCTAAAAGCCATGCCAGTGAACATCGATATGCCAAAACTCTCAGACACCATGACCGAGGGGATTCTCCTCAAATGGCACAAAAAAGTAGGCGACACTATTGAAATCGGCGACATCCTTGCCGAAATAGAAACCGATAAAGCCACCATGGAAATGGAAGCATTCGACGATGGGCTTCTGACGGACATTCTCGTTCAAGAAGGTGAAAAAGCCACCATCGGCAGTGTTCTGGCAATTCTCAATGGCAATACCATCACCGCCTCTGGCAACTCTTCCAGTGCCCTACCCCCTCCGGTAGCTATTCCAACTCCAGCAGTGATCCCAACGGCAGCTACGCCCGGCCCTGACACATCTGCCACACCTATCCCAGCCACAGTCACGGATACCTCATCGCGGATAAAAGCCTCACCACTCGCTCGAAAACTTGCCGACGAACTCAACATCGACCTAACCAACATCATCGGAACTGGACCCGGCAGCCGGATCGTCGCTGAAGATGTTGAAGCCGCTGCCGCAAAAAAGCCAATTTCCGTTACTCCATCTTTTGAAGCTGCTGCTGCTGCTGCATTGACTGCGTCCATAAAAGCCCGAACCATCGTATTTCCAGCCCAACCCACACTTGACCCAAGCCCAAGCCCTCTGCCCACTATCAATGAGGACGTTGAAACGATTCCGCTGAGCTCTTTGCGTAAAATCATTGCCACCCGCCTAAGCACTTCCAAGCAAAGCATTCCGCACTTTTATCTTCACCTTGAAGCGGATGCCGCTCCCATTACAGATCTGCGCAAACTCATCAACGATCAAACTGCCCAAACTCACGGCAATAAATATTCGCTCAACGATTTTATCCTACTAGCCGTCGTCCATGCGACGACAGCCGTACCTGCCATCAATTCATCGTTTGCCGGAGACTCGATTGTTCGCTTCAAGAACATCGGCCTTGCCATTGCCATTGCCGTTGAGGATGGTCTGGTCACTCCGGTCGTCAAAAAAGCACAAACTAAGTCTTTATTGACTATTTCGCGCGAGGTCAAGGACTTGGCAAACCGTGCAAAGGATCGTAAGCTCAAACCTGACGAATTCGACGGCGGCACCATCACCATCTCCAATCTCGGTGCCTGGGGCATCGAGTCCTTCGATGCCATCATCAATCCGCCACAAGCTGCCATCCTCTCAATCGGTGCCGCTTTGGAAAAACCTGTCGTCAAAGACGGTCAGATTGTTCCTGGCTTGCGTATGAATCTCGGCATGTCTTGTGATCATCGAGTCGTTGACGGTGCCATCGCTGCCAAGTTTCTTGCCGAACTCAAACGCCTTATCGAGCATCCCGCGGTGATGCTCTTGTGATGAATATTTAATTTTTGAAGTCGTAAGATCATCACCGTAATAGTGTGAATAACCTTTGAATTTTCGTGTTCCACATTCTCATCATGCGGGTTCCACAGCTGGAATAACTTGGGAAATTCTCTGAGTAAAATCCCGGTAACTCGGGTCTCTTTAAGTCAATTCGCTGTTTGCCTCACAAACTTCCGGGTTATTCACAAGACTTGCGCAAATTATTCGGGCTTGCACCCTGTAATCGAATTTTTCATCTTGTCTTATGCACCAAACCGTTGCCGCACTCAAAGCCTTGCTGCTTGAAAAATCCGTCCGCACAGGAAGATTCACTCTTGCTTCTGGTAAACAAAGTGATTTTTACATTGATTGCCGGGTTACCGCGCTAGATCCATTTGGAGCCAATCTGATCGGTGAGGTTGGTTGGCACGCGGTACGTTCTAAAATTCATTCGTCACATCTCAAGATTGACGCAATCGGAGGAATGACTCTTGGGGCAGATCCCATTTCACTGGCTATTGGTATGACCTCTGCTAGCAGTCATCCAACAGAGGCTTTGCAGGTATTCACCGTCCGTAAAGAACCCAAGGGTCATGGAACAAGCCGCCAGATTGAAGGCAATTTTCATTCGGGCAACACTGTCATTGTGATTGATGATGTCATCACCACCGGAGGTTCTACTCTTAAAGCCATTGATGTTATTGAAAATGAAGGAGGTAAAGTGGCTTTTGCATTGGTTCTTGTGGACCGAGAGGAAGGGGGCCGCCAAGCCATTGAAGCGCGTGGTATTCCAGTAATTTGTCTTTTCACACGAACCACTCTTTTAGAAAATTAAATTTGAAGTGCAAAATTTCGTAAACGTCTTGGTTCAGTGAAAATGTCAGCCGTTGGCTTGACGTTTTGTCGCTGTCGATTCACATTAAGGTCATTTGCCACTTGAATATGTACCGTTCAAAATTTCCCTACTTTTTTTTGGCTCTTGCTGCGGTGTTGGCTTTGACGGCGTTTGGTTTGTTAATCAACCGTTCCAGCAATCACCCGGAAGCACGTTCCCAATTGTCGAAGAAATCTTCTGTTGCCGCGCCAAGGTCTGTTCAATCCCATTCTGATGACCGAACATTCCTTCTAGACGATCAACCGACGTCTGAGCCATCAGATATTGAAAATAAGCTTTCCCCTGAATTGCCAGTCATTCCATTGGATCATCAACCCAGTTTACCGCTAAATCCAGCTGCTATTTTCAGCTCCAATGAAGATCCAGAGCGCCTTGTCACAGAAGTAGCCAAGAACCTTGAAACCGCAAATTATGACCATCTAGCCCAGATTCTTGGCAAAAAAGTCGGTAATCCCGACACTCTTGGCCTCCTCAAAATTCTTGCTACTGAACAGCCATTTAAAATTATCCCCGAAAATGGCATTCGTGAAGTCGGTGAACTCGAACTTAATACGTTGTCGCGTTGGGCGCTGAATTTCGAAGGAATTGAACCTGGCCGTAGATCAATTTTCCTCGATTTACGCAAAACCAACGGAAAATGGTCTATTGATAGGCTCGTTGTAACTCCATCGCCAGAAAATCCTCCTCCAGCGACTCTCATTGTCGATTCTCTCAGTATCGCGGATGCATTTCTCCAAGCTGTTCTTCACCAGCAATTTGAATTTGCCCGTGCCTTTACTGATTCCAAAACACTCTCCGATGCAAAAATTGCCGCTTTGTGTATCCTTTTTGAGGAAGGCAAATACCAGCTTCGTCCAACTAAACCACTTCGTGCCATGTTTCATCGAGGTGATACATCGGGCTTTTTAGTGAATATTCAAACCCCTGATGCCTCACAAATTGCTCAATTCACTCTTACTCTTCGCCAAACATCCACTCCGGCTAATTGGCTTATTTCGGAAATTAATCTCGACGAACTTCTTGCTGATTACTCGAATCGCGTCGCATCTGGCGATATTTATTACTCACCTCTCGTCAAAAATCCCCAAGGTGGCGATACCCTCGCTCTTTATTTCGAGTTTGATGAAGATCAAATTAATCCCCGAACTCGCCGTCAATTGGAAATCGTCACCCAAATTCTCCGTGCCGATCCCAACAAAAAAATCACCCTCAGCGGTCATACCGATGCTCTCGGAACCGTACCCTACAATAACCAACTCTCTGCTCGTCGAGCTGCCACCGTTCGTGAATTTTTAGTCACCGCTGGCGTTTCACCTACCCAAATCCTCACTTTCGCGAAAGGGGCCAGTCAACCTCGACGGCCCAATATGACCGCCACCGGCCAAGATGACCCAGTCGGCCGCCGTGCCAACCGCCGAACCGAGATTTATCTCGATTTCTAAGGAGAATTCATCGGTCGTTTCGTGTGTGACGTCTTGTTTGTAAGTCACAGAGGATGAATCTGCTTGCAATCCCGGGTATGAAAGACTAATTCCCCTCACCGTTTGCGCGGTTGCGGAATAAATGACGCAATTTATCCAGTATTTCACATGAAGTTGGTTCAACTGCTCAGCCCCAGTCAGATTCTCCTCGACTTACAAGCCGCGGAGCCTTGGTCGGCTATTGTCGAAATGGTGGATGCCTTGATCAGTGCAGGGAAACTACCCATGGAGGCACGTGACGAGGTGCTTGAGGCGCTCAAGACCCGCGAGGAACTGGTGAGTACCGGAATTGGTTGCGGAGTGGCCATTCCCCACGCATTTTCAGAGCGCATTGACCAAGTGGTGGCGGTCGTTGGACGTTCGACCGTCGGAATTGATTTTGAAGCGCTGGATCAGGCACTGGTGACATTTATCATTTTATTCATTGTGCCCCAGAAAAACTATCCGCTACATTTGCACACTCTGTCTGCAATTGCTAAAATGTTTAATAACAGCGAA
The DNA here is from genome assembly GCA_903827375.1 of Akkermansiaceae bacterium. Classification (GTDB taxonomy): domain Bacteria; phylum Verrucomicrobiota; class Verrucomicrobiia; order Verrucomicrobiales; family Akkermansiaceae; genus Luteolibacter. The sequence continues at coordinate 37,023 of CAIKHZ010000188.1, read as the reverse complement.
ATCCGGCGGCGTCTGGCTGCGGCACGAAGCCAAGCGGATATTCTGGCTATTCTCGCAGCCAAACCCGCCGCCTCCAATGCCTGAGGCACTACGATTCTCCCGCTCATCACCACCTATGACCGTTCTTCAGGATCTCGAAAGCCGCCTCGCTACCGCCCTCATCTTTGTTCTTGGTGAACCTGCAACGGCTTCTGTGACATCCACCGCTGATCTGCGCTTCGGCGATTACCAATCCAATGCTGCGATGGTACTTGCTAAACAGCGAAAAACTAATCCGCGGGCTTTGGCACAGCAAATCATTGATAGCCTTGATTTAACAGATCTGGCAACGGCAGAGATTGCAGGACCTGGCTTCTTAAATTTCCGGATTTTACCTAAAGCCTATGCGATGCGAGCCGCAGCCTTGATCCGCGACGAGCGCCTCGGAGTGCCAATCAGTGGTGCCGGCCGCACTGTGGTGGTGGATTTTTCCGCACCTAACGTCGCCAAACCAATGCATGTAGGGCATATTCGCTCGACCATCATTGGGGATTCGCTGGTGCGAATTGCTCGGTTTTTGGGCTTTAAGGTAATAGCGGACAATCACATTGGCGATTGGGGTACCCAATTTGGGATGATTCTGATCGGCTGGAAAACCCTGTTGAATCCCGCAGCTTTGGAAATCGATCCAATCCCAGAGTTGGTGCGTGTTTATCGTGAGATCAATGCCGCCACCAAGGATCAGCCTGAATTGTTAGAAGCCTGCAAGCGCGAGTTGGTGAAGTTGCAGGCGGGGGATCCGGAAAACTTGGCCATTTGGCAACAGTGCATCGACGTTTCCAAGCGCGGGCTTCAAAAAATTTATGCGAAGCTCGATGTTTCTTTTGATTATTGGCTTGGCGAAAGCCACTACAACGACCGATTGGCGGGTTTAGTTGATGAGTTTCTTCAGCAGGGCCTCGGTCGCGTGAGCAACGGCGCAGTGTGTATTTTTTCTGATGGTAGCAAAGCCCCGGATGACGATCCATTTTTGGTACACAAGGAAGACGGCTGGACCGACAACCCAGCAATCATCCGCAAGGCCGACGGGGGATTTCTCTACGCCACTACGGATTTAGCCACCATCCAATTCCGCATCGACGAGTGGCAGGCGGACCACGTTTGGTACGTCGTCGGCGTGCCCCAGCAATTGCATTTCCGCCAACTCTTTGAAGCCGCAGCACGCTGGGGAAAAACCGGCGATTTCCGCCATATCGCTTTTGGCTCAATCCTCGGTGACGACAGGAAATTAATGAAAACTCGCTCCGGCGACAACGTCCAACTCTCCGACGTACTCACCGAAGCTGTGGAACGTGCAGCCGCAGTCATCTCCGAAAAAAACCCGGGACTGCCAGCCGCCGAAGCCGCAGCAATTGCTGAAATTGTGGGCATTGGTGCAGTGAAATTTGCAGAACTCTCGCAAAACCGCCTCACTGATTACGTGTTTTCCTGGGACCGTATGCTTGCCCTCCACGGCGACACCGCACCCTATTTGCAGTACTCATATGTGCGGGTCCGCTCGATTTTTCGAAAACTCGATGCCCCCTTCGACGCCACCGCCTGTCAAGTGGTACTCGGCGACAACGAGGAAATCCATTTGGCTCGCTTGTTGGTGCGCTTTGGTGAGATAGTGCCAACCATTTTGGAGGACTTCCGGCCGAATCTCCTCGCCAATTACCTGCTGGAACTGGCTCGCGCCTTCCATTCATTTTTTGAGGCTTGCCCGGTGCTCAAGGCCACCGAGCCCAGCCGTTCGAGCCGCTTGGCGCTGTGTGAGCTGACGTCACGTACCCTCCAGCAAGGTCTCTCGCTCCTGGGTATCAAGGTTCCTGATAAGATGTGATAGAACAACTGAAGACTGGGAGCCAGGAGATCAGAATATGCCGCAATCGTCCCTTGAGCCTCTTTGTCACCAGAGTAACTTAAATGAACAAGTTCATTTGACGCTCCACCTCGCTAGAGTTTAAGTTACTGCCCACTTCATACACGCCCCGGGTTCCGGGCTTCTGTCCATTCCTCCATGTCCCCATTTTACGTCATTGGTCACAAAAACCCCGATACAGACGCTATTTGCTCAGCTATCGGCCATGCCGCCTTGCTGCGAGCTACCGGCGAACAGCCCACCGCTATCGCAGCTCGCTGCGGTGAAATATCCCAGCGCACAGCCTGGGTGCTGGAGCGCGCCGGTATGGCCGAGCCGCTCTTGATCACGGACGTGCGCACCACGGTGGGCATGATCTGCCACCCGCAAGTGATTAAGGTCACTGTGTCCGACACCTTTCTCACGGCATACCGGCGCATGCTTGCTGCCGAGATCCGCTGTGTGCCGGTCGAGGATGAGCAAGGAAATTTGTGCGGTTTGTTGCGGTATTTTGACTTACTCAAGCTGCTGCTGCCCGAGGACACGGAAGGGCTGAGCGTGAGAACCGTGCATGTATCCTTGGCGAAACTCGCGGATACTCTCCAAGCCCAGAGCCTTGGTGCCGCGCTGCCCCCACCGGAATTTGAAGAAGACCTTATCCTGCTCGTCGGGGCCTCGTCCCAAGCTGCAGTCGAAAAACGCCTCAAGATCGCTGTTCAGGATGAAAACATCGGAAAATACCTGGTCATTTGCGGAGATCGGCCGATCATCCAGCGCTACGCCATCGACCGCGGGGTTCGCGTCTTGTTAGTCACCGGTGAAAACCCGGTTGCGGGGGATATTCTGGCTCATGCGGCACGCCATGGGGTTGTGCTCCTGCGTTGCCATCAGGATACCGCAAGCGCTTCCACCCTGATCCGCTGCTCGCGCACCGTGCGCCATGTGATGGAGCAAACATTTCAAACTGTGGGCCCGTCCGAGCCGGTTTCGCGCTTGCGCAAACGGCTGGCTTCCTCCGAACAGGATTTATTGCCGGTGATCGACCCGCTCAGTGGCAAAATGATCGGAGTTCTCACTAAATCCGATTTGATCGACCCTCCCCGGGTGCGCCTCGCTTTGGTTGATCATAACGAATATGCTCAAGCCGTCACCGGCATTGAGGAGGCGGAGATCACCGAGGTGATTGACCACCACCGGCTCGCCGGCGATCTTGTGTCGCGCGAGCCCATCCGTTACCTCAACGAACCGGTGGGTTCCACCTCGACGTTAGTGGCCCGTAAGTTTTTTCACCGTCAGGTGCCACCAGAGGCGGGTGTGGCCCTATGTTTGTGTGCTGGCATCATTTCCGACACGTTGTGCCTGACCTCGCCGACCACTGCGCAGATTGATCATGAAATGCTCGCTTGGCTCTCCGAATTTGCCGCCATTGAGCCGCAAGTGTTTGCCGAGGAGTTTTTTGGGGTCGGTTCGCTGATCGCCACTGGGGCAGCAGTGGAACTTCTCAATGCCGACCGCAAGGAATTCACCGAAGAAGGATTTTCGGTGAGCATTTCACAAGTCGAGGAACTTGGCTTACAGGGTTTTGCCGCACGCCGACAAGAACTCGAAGCCGCCTTGCGCACCCTCGTGATTACCCATCGCTACGATCTGGCCGTCCTCGCCGTCACTGATATCGTCGGTCATCACAGCTTGGTTTTGGCCGTCGGCCAAGAGGCAATCCTAGCCAAAATGCCCTTCAAGCGCCTCGATGACGCTCTATTTGACGCCCCCGGCGTCGTCAGTCGTAAAAAACAACTTTTCCCCGCCGTGAGTGATGCCTTGCATCACGCTAAATAAGGGCGAGGTCGATAGGATTCGCGATCATGTTTTCCACGGGGCGCGATAGCCAGGCGGGAATTTTTTGGCTTGATTGAACGTCAGCGCAAGCAATGTCACCAAAGCTGAGCGCGAACGGGGTGGGGGCGGTTTTATGGGAAAATGGATAGGCCCGGTCGTGCAGCTAGCCGCCGACTCCACGTTTGGTGTTCCCTCTAATCCCTATTGCGGTATGGGTTATGCGATTGAATCCTCGCCCAACCTGTAAAACCCTTGGACAACAGTCACCCCGAGTGTGAACGACGGTAGCACCATCTCCTGAGACACTACCCCTCAGGCCACGGAAAGATCTTCGCCCGCCTCAAGGTAATATAGAACTTCGCCACTCTGCTTCCAGCAACATGGCTCCGGTCCGGTGAGAAATCCGTCCGGAGCTTTATCTGCACATGGGGGATGAGTGGAAATTGATGTCCACTGCCCATAGCCGAAACAAATAACACACGAATATGAAATCTCTGATGAACCATTGTAACGGACGCGGATTGGGGCTGTGGAGGTTGGTTTCCCTAGCCTGCACCATGGCGCTTGTCCCTGCCGCTGCGCAGGGTGCCGAGGAATACTATTCCGAGTCGCAGCTTTATGGCATGCGTCCCAATCCAAACGCGGAGTCTGAGATGGGACCCATTGGGGCCACCGGTATCGAAGCGCGTATCTATCCAGGTGTAAAGGTCACCGTGGAGAGCATCCAACCGAACACCCCGGCCTCGGGCAAGTTGAGCAAGGGCGACGTCGTTCTTGGTATCAACGGCACCAAGCTTGAAGGAAAGAACCCGCTGGTCGTGCTTGGCACGGCCCTGACGGAGATCGAGGCCACCGACGGGATGGTGACCTTGGACGTTAAGCCGGGCCAAGACGGCGCCCCCAAACAGGTGACGCTGAGCATCCCGGTGTTGGGTGCATATAGCAAGACGTTCCCGTTGAATTGCGATAAATCGAAGACGATCATCAGGCGGGCTGCGGAATTCTATTCTGGCAAGGATCGGTTGAAAGGGCACGGCTTCATGAACGGCCTTGCGTGTCTGTTTCTCCTATCGACCGGCGATGACCAGTACGTCCCTCGGGTGAAAGAGTATTTCGCCCAGTTCCTGAAACCCGATGGGGGGATCACGGGCATCGGTGCCATGACTTGGGACAATGGCTACAACGGCATCGCGTGTGCCGAGTACTATCTCCGTACGGGGGACCGCTCCGTCCTGCCGATTCTACAGCACTACTGTGATGACGCCCAACGCCGACAGATATATAACATTGGTTGGAATCATTGGGATTATGGATTCAGTCCGAGTTATGAGGCAGGCGGTGGCATGTTGCATTCCGCCGGCAACCAGGTGTTGCTGACCCTGGTGATGAGCAAAGTGTGCGGAGTCAATGTTGATGAAAAAACCCTGCTCGGCGCGCTCAATCACTGGTACCGCTTTGCCGGCCATGGCACTATCCCCGTTGCCGATCAACGCCCCTGGCACGTCTTCCGATCCGGCGGTCGCGACGGCGCAACCGCCGCCGTGATGCATGTTGCCAGTGGCTCCAAGGGAGACGCCACCATCTACAAGCGGGCCAACGAATATCTATCCATGACAGCACTTACCAGTTGGCCATCCAGAGAATACAACTGGGAGGTCATCTGGGATAGCCTGGCTAGCGCATACATGCTGGAATACAACCCGGATATGTACTATCAGACGCAGCAGCGCTTTCGCTGGTCATATGATCTGTACCGCCAAGCGTCAGGTGCCTTCGCCTTCCCGCCAGGCCACGAATCCCTCAATGCCACCGACGCGGGCATCTCGCTGGCGCTGGCCTTCACCGCGCCCCTCAAGACTCTGCACATGACGGGTGCCCCGCGCTCGAAGTATGCCCATGACTTCACTCTGCCCGAGCATCTCTGGGGTACGGAAGCGGACCTGGCGTTTCTGTCTTCCAAGCCTAACAAGGACTTCCACAAATATGGCAATGAGGACGAAATCCAGATTCCGTTCTGGCAGCTCCCCGTCGGGTTGCAGTATGGCCCGCAGAATGTGAAGGGACTGGCGCTCGACATGATGCTCAAGAACGTGCGTCATGCCCGCTATGAAGTTCGCACGGCTGCGGCCAAAGCCCTGTGCATGAATAAGCGACTCAGTGAGTTGGAGGAACTGCTGCGCGATCCGGATCCACGCCTCCGCCGCGCGGCTCTCGATGGCATCAACGACTATCACTCGTGGTTCCTCGAACCATCCGTTGGCAGGCAAGCTCTGAAGGCCGGGGAGTACACTCCTGCCATGAATGAGGCCATCACCAAAATCTTGAGTGATCCCAAGGAGGCATGGTATGTCATCGATGGCGCGCTGCAGGCACTGCATCATGCCCCGGTCGAGTTGATCAGGAAAAACATTCCTAACATTCTTCCATGGGCCACCCATGAGGACTGGTGGCTGCGTGAATCCGCGTTCATGGCATTGATGGGACTGCAGGAGGATGAGGCGCTGTTCACGAAACACCTGCCGACCCTGACCGCGATCCTTGCGAAAGAGTATAACTACAACCCGCATTTCCAGATGATCCAACAGCTCAGGCAGGCAGCGAATAAGTGGAAGAACAACAGTCCGGTGGGCAAGCTGATCCTTGCCGGCTTTGCACGATCTGCCAGGGAGAGCAAGGTATTGCCGGATGTGGGCGGGTTGGCACGTTCCCGCGAGGGAGCCACCAATATGGTTGAGTCGGCTCTGGCCTTAATCAGGCAAGCGCCCGAGGCTGCGGCGGGCCTTGCGGAGTTGCTCGCCGCTGGCGGCCAATTGCGCGTCATGGATACCCCGAGCCTGATGAAAATCGTCAAGGACCAGGATGGCGATGTGAGCGACCGCTTCGTCGGGCTGTATCCGGCGCTTGATACGCTTCCACCCGAGCAGAAAACGAAACTCTCCGCCATACTGTTCGATGTCTTTCGCCCAGAATTGATTAGGCGCCACGAGGCCGCCAAAGACCAGGGCGATTGCAAGTTGCTAGATATGATTGTCAATCTGACCAAGCTCAAGAGGCCGGTTGCCGGCTGGCAGGCCATCGGCAGTCCCGGGCCAGCAGAACGCATCTGGCACTATTGCGCAGTCGATCCGTTGACTGAGAAGGAAAAGCTGCTGCCGCGAGAAAGCAACCGGTTCCGGGATATCACGTTGCCTCCTGGGATGGCCAATTGGTTTGGCCCAGGGTTTGACGACAGCAAATGGAAGAGTGGGCGCACCCCGATCGGAGTGGGCGTGTTCAAGGCGCACAGCCACGGTCTCATGTGGACTGCAACCCCCGACCACAGCTTCAAGAACAACTCCGACTGGGGGGACGGCGAGTTTCTCCTGATGCGTACGACCTTCCATGTGACGGATCTGGACAATGACTACTATCGACTTAACATTTTGGCAGACCAAGGGTATCACATCTACCTGAACGGTCACAAGATCCATTCATTTCCCTGGCTCGAACACTTCCCGAAGTATATCCAGATCATGCTGGGCAAGAATGAGATCAGTCATCTCAAGAAAGGTGCCAACACCTTGGCCGTCTATTGCAACGTGCGCTACGAACAGGAAGGCCAGACGATGAAGTATCACCCTGTCGGGCAGATCGACCTCTTCCTCGAAGGCCTCAAAAAGAAAGAACTCGGCCTCACCCGCTAGTTCAAAATGAGAATCATTAGACAGAATATGAAAGTTGAACCTATGAAAAGTATAATGTCACCCATGTCAGTATCGATGAATTCCACGGTTGCCGGACTGTTGCATATTGTTAGATCCATTCCCAATGCAGCGCATGTGCTCGGCATTCTAACACTCAGTTGCGTGGCCACCTTGAGCGCTGCGGGGCCGACACCGGTGCCACCGGATCTCACCCAAGGCGGCAAGAAGGACGCCAATCACGACTGGACGCTGGGGCCCACTGGAGCACGCGGCTGGATCTACGGCGCAAGCGGCCAGACGGCCTCGGCCCGGCAGATTCTAGTAACCGCAGCTGACACGGGATCACCGGCCGATGGCGTTCTGCGCATCAATGATGTGATCCTCGGCGTAGGCGGCAAGCCGTTTGCCGACGATGCTCGCATCAGTCTGGCCCGTGCCATTACTGCGGCCGAGGAAAAATCCGGCATGCTGCGGCTGAGTTGCTGGCGCGATGGGCAGAGCGTTAGCGTGGAGATGAAGTTGCCGGTGTTAGGTGTCTATGGCGAGAGCGCGCCCTACAACTGCCCGAAGTCCCAGGCGATCTTCGAACAAGGCTGCCGACTCATCGCGAAGGATGGCCTGAAGCGCGCCGATATCCCGATCGACCTCAACGCATTAGCGCTGCTGGCCAGCGGCAACAAGGAGTATCACCCGATGCTCGCCGACTATGCCAAAAAAGTGGCGGCATCGCTGCGTCCGGGCATTTGGACGTGGTATTACGGTTACGGGAACCTATATCTGGCTGAGTATGTCCTGGCCACCGGCGACAAGTCGATTCTGCCGGAACTGACCCGCACCGCAAAGGAATCCATCATGGGACAGAGTGCCGTTGGTACCTGGGGTCACGAGTTCTATGCCACGCCGGGCGGCAACCTGAACGGTTATGGTTGCATGAACCTGCCGGGACTCGTGCTCACCACCGGACTGGTTTTGGCTCGGCAGGCTGGCGTGAACGATCCAGCAGTGGACCGGGCGATCGACAAGTCTGCCAAGTTCCTGCGCTACTATGTCAATAAGGGTGCCATTCCCTATGGCGATCATCAACCGTGGCCCGGACATGAGGACAATGGAAAATGTTCGGTAGCGGCGGTGCTTTTCGACCTGTTAGGAGACCGTGAAGCAGCGGCGTATTTCGCCCGGATGTCCACGGCCGCCTACTCCGAGCGGGAACGCGGACACACGGGAAACTTTTTCAATATCCAGTGGGCTCTGCCCGGGGTGTCCCGCTGCGGACCACTGGCCACCGGTGCCTATCTCAAAGAGCAGAGCTGGTACTACGATTTGGCCCGTAACTGGAAAGGCGGTTTTGGTTATCAGGGGTCGCCGGTTGGTGAGGAGGAACATAACAAGTACACAGACTGGGATTGCACGGGTGCCTATCTTCTGTCTTATGCGTTGCCACTCAAGAGCCTCTATCTAACCGGCAAGAGGCCGTGTTCGGTGCCCCCTCTGAATCCCATGGAAGTGGCGGATGCCATTGCCGCCGGAAGGGATTACTTCTCCGCTACCGGCAAAAACGGTTTCTCTTACGATGGGCGTACGACCGAGGAGTTGCTGGCCGGCCTGTCGAGTTGGTCGCCGGCCGTGCGCAAGCGTTCCTCCCAAACGCTGGGTAAGCGCGAGGGTGATTTTCTGCCGCAATTGATGAGTTTGTTAGCCGGTCCCGACCGCTATGCGCGCTACGGTGCCTGCGAGGCGCTGGGCTGTTTGGGATTGCGGGCCGACACGGCCGCGCCGCCGTTGCGTGGGTTGCTCAAGGATCCGGATCCGTGGATGGAATGCCTGGCATGCAATGCCATTGCACGTCTCGGCCCGGAGGCCCGCAAGGCTGCGGCAAGCGATCTGCTGGCGCTGGCGGCACGCAAGAATGCGGCCGATCCGCGGGGGATGAGCCAGCGTGCCGCGGCCAACGCGCTGTTCGAGCCGTATCCTGGTTCTGGCGGTCCGAAGGGCATCTTGGCCGACTCTCTGGCGGATGCTGACCGCAGCCTGCTCTATCCAGCCATACTCGCGGTGTTAGAGAATGATGACGGCGCGGCCCGTTTGACGCTCGCGCCGTATTATGGCAAACTGAGTGAGCGCGATCTGGCGGCGCTGATGTCGGGTATCATCAAGGCGATTGAGAAAATGGCACCCAGCGACGAGATGTTTGCTGACGTCATCCGCCTGGCTGGGCTCGACCTTCTTTCGCGCCTGCACATTCGCGAAGGCATGGATCTGTGCGTCTCGACCATCGAATGGCGCTGGGGCAATGACTATAAGAAGCGGCTGGAATATCTCAAGCGCTACGGCAACCACGCCAAGGCGGTGCTGCCGCAGTTGCGCAACAAGCGCCCGGCGAAAAATGCGGAAGGGGTAAAGAACATCGACAAGGCCATCGCCGATATCGAAGCGAGCGCAGAGGCTCCAACGTTGGTGAGTCTGAAGGATATCATTGCGAAGGCCGCCGCGAGTGGGGATACTTCCAAAACCCCAAAGAAAGCAACGCCATGAGAAACATCAAACCGAGTATGAGAAGGATGAAGTGGACGATGATTGCAGTAGCCGCGGGCCTGATGGCAGGCATCGGTGGCCAGGCGGCAGCCAAGCCGCTTAAAGTCTATATCCTGGCCGGGCAGTCGAACATGCAGGGGCATGTGAACATCTCGACGTTCGATTCTTTGGCCGGTGATCCCAAGACGGCGCCCATCTTCAAGGAGATGCGCGGTTCCGACGGCAAGCCGCGGGGGCATACTACCGCCTGATGATTGGGCACGTTAAGAAAGTGTTGACCGAACAGAAATAACTATGAAACATTCCAATATACGTATGGCTAAGGTTGTTAGAACTCTTTGTATGCTCATCGGATTTGCCGGCACACTCTTCGCAGCGGTGCTGGCACCCGTCCCACCAGACTTCACCCAGCGCGGCAAGAAGGATGACAGCCATGATTGGTTGCTAGGGCCGACCGGGGCGCGCGGTTGGATGTTCTTCCGGCATGATGATCAGACCGCCGCCGCCCGGCAGATCCTGATCACTGCGGTCGATGCGGGATCGCCGGCGGACGGCAACTTGCGCGCCAATGACGTAATTCTGGGCGTGGACGGCAAGCCATTTGCGGATGACGCCCGAAAGTCCCTTGGCCATGCCATCACTGCAGCCGAGGAAAAGTCTGGCGTGCTGCGGTTGACCTGCTGGCGCGATGGCAAGGCCGCCAACGTGGATTTAAAGTTACCCGTGCTCGGCACCTACAGTGATACGGCGCCCTACGGCTGCCCGAAGTCTAAGGCGATCTTCGAACAAGGCTGCCGCATCATTGGGAAAAAAGGCCTGAAAAACGTTGATATAGCGATGGACTTCAACGCGCTGGCACTGTTGGCCAGCGGCAACAAAGAGTATCGTCCCATGTTGGTCGACTATGCCAAGAAGGTCGCGGGATCCATGCGCCAAGGCATGGGCTGCTGGGACCAGGCGTATGGGAATTTGTTTTTGGCTGAGTATGTCTTGGCCACCGGCGACAAGCCGATGCTGGCGGAACTCAAACGCATCTCGTTAGAAGCAGCGAATGCCCAGTGCATGAACGGAATGTGGGGGCATAATCCGCCCCTGCCTGACGGCCATTCGGAAGGCTACGGCGGCATGAACCAGGTCGGGCTGCCGATGACCCTCTCGTTAGTGCTGGCCCGCAATGCAGGTGTGACCGATCCCGCTGTGGGTAAGGCTATCGACAAGTCGGTCCACTTGCTGCGCTGGTTTGTCAACAAAGGCGCCATTCCTTACGGGGATCACCAGCCATGGTCCTCCCATGAGGACAACGGAAAATGTTCCAGCGCGGCGGTGTTGTTTGACCTGTTAGCTGATCGCGAGGCGGCGGCATTCTTCTCGCGGATGGCCGTGGCGGCTTATGACGAGCGGGAACACGGGCACTGCGGCAATTTCTGGAATATGCTGTGGGCCCTGCCCGGGGCATCCCGCTGTGGTCCCTTGGCCACGGGCGCCTATCTGAAGGAGCAAGGCTGGTACTATGAGCTGGCCCGCACCTGGAAAGGCGGCTTTGTCTATCAGCAGATAGAAAAGGGTGATGAGAACAATAACTACACGGATTGGGATCTAACCGGCGCCTACCTCTTGTCCTACGGGCTGCCGCTCAAGAGCCTCTATGTGATTGGCAAAAAGCCATGTGTGGTGCCACCGCTGAAATCCGATGAGGTCGGTGAGGTCATAGCCGCCGGACGTGACTGCTATCCTGTGGGCGTCAACAACGGCTACTACGAGCGCACGACTGCCGACCTGCTGGCCGGTTTGTCAAGCTGGTCGCCGGCAATGCGGAAACGCTCGGCCGAAGCCTTGGCCAAACGGGAGGGGGATTTCCTGCCGACGCTTCAGAAGATGCTTGCCGGTTCCGACCGATACGGTCGTTTCGGTGCGTGCGAAGCATTGGGTTGCCTGGGAGCGCGTGCCGACGCGGCTGAGCCACAGTTGCTAGCCCTGCTGAAGGATCCTGATCCTTGGGTGCAAAGCCTGGCTTGCAATGCCATTGCGCAGCTCGGTCCGGATGCGCGCAAAGCGAGCGAGAACGATTTGCTGATGCTGGCGGCGCGCAAGAATCCGGCCGATCCTCGCGGGATGGCACACCGCGCCGTCGCCAACGCGCTGTTCGAGCCGTTCCCCGGCACTCGCACGCCGACGGTCCTGAACCATTCGCTTGATGGGGTTGACCGGCGCTTGCTCTACCCCGCCATGTGTTCGCTTTTGCAGAACGACGACAGTGTCCCACGCGGGGCATTGGGGTCCTATTTGCCGAAATTGACCGACAGCGATCTGGCGGTCATGTTACCTGCCATCGTCAAGGCGGTTGAAGTCATGTCGCCCAGCGACGAGATGTGGGGCGACGATATTCGCATAGCTGGCCTGGATCTTCTCTCGGGCCGACACATCCGCGAGGGCATGGATCTGTGTGTTTCGACCCTCGATTTCCGTTGGGGGTTGCAGTGGGAAAAGCGGATGGAATATCTCAAGCGCTACGGTTCTCTCGCGAAAAGTGTCCTGCCTCAGTTGCGAAAAAAACGCCCGGACAAATGGCCGGATGGCGCGATGAAATTTGATAAGTACATCGCCGAAATCGAATCGAAAACGGATGCGCCGAAGCTGGTGAGCCTGAAGGATTTCATTGCACATGCTTCCACGAACGGGGATGCTTCGAAAAACGCGAGGAAAGGAACACCATGAGAAACATAGAACAGAGAGTGAAGTTAGCAATGATTGCAGGAGTGGTCGGCCTGATGGCCGGGACTGTGAGCCAGGCGGCAGCCAAGCCGCTTAAAGTCTATATCCTGGCCGGAAAGTCGAACATGCAGGGGCATGTAAAAAGGTGTTAGACGATATCAAACGGGTGGTTCCGGAGTACGATCCCAAGCAAGGCTACGAGCTGGCAGGTTTCGTTTGGTTCCAGGGGTTCAACGATCTGGTTTCCGGCAGTACTTCCGCCAGGCCATGGCCTCACCAGCGTCGCTTTCTGAGTTCAAGGGCATTGTGGTGGCGGTGCCGACAGCTCTCTTTTGGGATGATGAATTGGAAGCGCTGCAAGGACGGGTGGATGCATGCTGGCCGAAGGAGGATGCGACAGTTGCCGCAGAGAAGAACGATTCATGGGAAAACAATCATCCGACAAATCCTTGCGCGCTGCGCATTAGTGTCGGTGGCGGCGCACTTCGATGGCAGTGGACTCGCCGCAGAAGGGGCAGCGGAACCAGCCTTGGAAGACCACGTACAGCGCCACATGCAGCCGGTAACTGCCGAAGAGGCGGCGGGCATCGCGGTGGGTGGCACAAGATTTGTGGGCCATGGGGTGGCCGACGCACAGGGGGCAGCGGGCGCGGGCGGCGACGAGCCACTGGGCAAGCATGGCAAGCACGGCGAGGCCGATCAAGCCAATGGAGAGTCGGGTCAAATCTTGGTTGCCGACAAACAGAGAGTAGCCGAGGAATGAGGCGGACCCAACAATGAGCACCCATTTGGCTAGCAACAGCAAGGCAGCGAAGCGGAAGCGGAGAACTGCAGACTTGTTTGGAAGGCGGTGCATTAGAAAATTGTTATTGGAGCGTCTCCTGGCCGAGAACAGATACTCAGGGGATTGGAGATATGGAGCCTGAGATCCGTTGACGCGGTCGGATCGAGCGTGTCAGTGAGCACAGGCCGACAACCCGAATGCGTCAAGCCGAGGATAAACCCATAAATTGGCACTTGTCGTGTGGCATGAAGTGGCCACACGAGCGGCCCTCACGGCGCGGGGGGCAAGACGCCTGGACCGGGGTTAGAGGTATCGAGGGAGGAGGAATCGAGAGAGGAGAAATCCTCGGTGATGGGCAGTGGGCGGAAGGAGGCTGACTGGGTATCGACGCGGAATTCGAGCTGCATCAGATCGCGGTTGGTTTCAGCCATTTGATCGCGGAGAGCGACGTTGGTTTGCTTGAGCTGCCTCATTTCATCAAGCAGCACCTCGAAAAATTCTTTCTGGGCAGTGGAAGGAGGGACGTTTGGAGCTGTGGAGGCATGGCTGGCGACGGATAGCGGGGCTGCAAGCGGGGCGGATTGCACGGGGGCACAGGCGGCGACTAGCGGGGCTGTGGGAGTGCGGTTCGGCGTGGACCAGACGGCTGGGTCAGTGAAGGATCTGCGGAAATCCCGCATGGTGCACCAGTGGCCAAGAGTGGCAGCGGACATTGCGGCGAGGGCACAACTGCAAATGGCCGGGATAAGTGAGAGATTCATCGTTTGCCAGGTTGGGTGGCGGTGGACGGAGTCGGCAACTTTGGGGCGGGATGAGGCAAGGAACTAACGAGTTGCTGGAGAAGGTCGATGGCGTTGCCGAGTTGCTTGGCGTCTTCGTCTAGCTGTTGGATGGAATTGGCTAGGATGGCGCAGACTGTTTGAGTCTGGCTGTAGCCAAGGGCGGGATCGAAGCCGGGTTCGCTGAGGGCGAAGGTGCTGGTATCTGGCACCAAGACGTGAGGGCGTATATTGAGGGTGATGCTGGTGGCTTGGGAAAGCTCGACCTTGCGGATGAAGGGCGGGGCGCTGGCGGAGGCATCAAGCCGCCAGCCGGGAGGAATGGCGGAGAGGACCTTCGCGGGAAAGGGAGCAAGCAGCGTGATGGAAGCCGGATCAATAGCCGAATCTCCGCTTTGCAGGGCTTCGACTTGAATTGTTAAGTTGGCTTCAGGCTCGCTGGAAACAAGGTTGTCAGGCGTTGGCAGAGAACTGGCTGCTTCAGCTGCTGCGGGAGCTGCGGGAGCTGCGGGAGCTGCGGCTGGTTCGGCCTGCTTCGGCGCAGTGACGGCTTTGCTGGATTTGGCAACACTGCTGCCTCTGCCGGAGCCCTTGCTGAGAACCCCGACGAGCAAATGCTCGATAGGTTTGGCAGGCTGAGCCAGGCCGCCCAGCATGCTAAAGATGAGAACGAACGCGCATGATTTCATTTGTCGGTGGATTGGATTTGAATAAACTCGGTGGTATCAAGCCGTGGCACTGGTGCGGGGCTCGCAGCCTGATCCTGGTTGGCGGGGAGCGACGGACTGTCGGCCCGAAGAACGGAACCGGGAATGGAGCGCTCAAGTAGGTGGTTCCACGAGGCGAATATCTGGCTCGCCTCCTCACGCAAAAGCCGTGAATTTTCCTGATAGGTTGAGAGGCGCTTGAGCAATTCGAGCGACTCGGCGACTTCAGTGTCAGTCCACGCGAGGTTGCGGGATTGATAGAGAACGGGCACGTTCAGAACGATGCGGCTGAGGTCGCCGTCCGGTGTAGTGGCTGTTAGCACGTGTTGGATATGGAGATTGGTTTCCTCAAAAGAGGTCGCAGGGTCGTTGGCGGCTTGGGTGCGCCGCGGGCCGGATGAGGGCGTGTGGGTGTCACCTGGCAGGCTTGCGGCATCTGGAAGCAGGCTGTCGGCGACTGGCGGGGCTGCTATTTCGTTGGCAGGCGCTTGCAGAGGTGTCGTCTGCTTGGCAGCAATGGTGAGCATGGGAGTGGGAACGGTTTTAGTTAGGTAAAACTCCGGCTTGGAGATATACATCAAGCAGAAAAGGCCCGACACGGATGTGCTTAGGAGCAGCAGCCATGGATAGGCACGGGTGGATTTATAGGGTGTCATGGCTTGGTGGATGCAGATTTAACGCCATCCTTGGCGGCCGCCGGGCTGGTTGGAGCGATGGCCAGGGCGTGGGTGATGGTGGTATGGTCGGAAACTCCCGGGAAAGAAGTAATTGTTAGAGACTCACGGGTGAGGCGGAGGTGGCGTAGAACACCGCCGGTTCTGCTCATCGCTTGGATGCCGGGAATGATATCGAAAGCCGTCTCGCCCTTTCGCTGGCGGCCAATCCCATCCGAGCGATAGATTTCAAACGTGCTGCTGGCTTCCTCGTTGCCATCGGTGGAGATGCGCAGGTGGAGACCATCAGTGGCAACCTGAAACACGATGGGTTTGATCGGGATGGGAGTGACCTGTCCGCCAGTCACCTTAACGTGGGAGCTGAGGAGGAAACTTGCGAATGGGCGGAAGTCATCGCCACGCAGGGATGAACCGAGGGCGAGACTGATGAGGACTGGAAGCAGGCGGATCATTCGCCAACATCCCAGAGGGAGTCCGTTGAGCTTTGGGATGGATCATAGGCACCCCCTGAGCCATTGTCCACCACCGGTGGAAAAACCGTGATTTTGATGCTGAGAGTGGCACCTGTTAACGAGGTAACGGTGGGCATGCTGGTGGCTTTGTTTGGTAGATATGGGATGAGGAGGTGATTGGTGAGCGAGGTCACTTCCACCAATGGGTTGTCAGACAGATAGAGTTTTTGAGCGGTGTAGGCGCAGCGAAGGGATTCGCCGGCGTCGCGGCCCAAGCGCCAGGTATTTATA
The DNA here is from genome assembly GCA_903827375.1 of Akkermansiaceae bacterium. GTDB lineage: Bacteria > Verrucomicrobiota > Verrucomicrobiia > Verrucomicrobiales > Akkermansiaceae > Luteolibacter. The sequence goes on along the minus strand of CAIKHZ010000188.1, from coordinate 20,694 downwards.
GGGTTTCCAGAGAACAAGCCGATACCGATCAAGGCGAGCAAGACCATGATGACGATGGTCATTTCTAGAAGCGTGAATGCCGGCGGCCATAGCCAGCGGCGGGATAAGGGGGAACACTTCATCGATTGATCAAATATAAATAAAAATTGTCTTTGTTGGAAGAGAAAAATCACGCAATTTCAATCATTGAGCGACTCTATAGCCTCGACGAGCATCTTGCGCAGTTCTGGTTGGCTCAATAGGGTGATGAGATGCCCCATGACGTAAACGAACGAGGTGCCGGCAAGCACGATCCAGACGAGAATCCATGTGAGGGATTGGTTTTTCGGGGCGATCCAAGGGACGAACCAAGCGTTTCGATCGACGACGGTGGTAAAGAACATCAGATTGGCATCTCGGAGGCTGGCGATGAAGGAATCGGCGAGTTTGGTGTTTCGGGCGATGAAGAGGTGTTTGAACCGAACGCCCGGGACTTCGGGGAGGATATGTGCGCGGATGCCCTTGGGAATGGAGTCCGGTGCACGCAGGGTCTTAATATGTGTCTCATAAACAAAATGTTCCCGCAGCCAACGGTCAAAACGTGTGAGTTGCATCATAAAAAAACCTAACGCATAAATTCCAAATTTGGTACAGAAGGATGGAAGGCAGCAACCCAAAATGCTGGTTCAAAGATGTCATTCATGGGACATGATGCTTTGGCATTAGATGCCGTTTTGCATCATTTTAGGGCCCATCAGGAAGATTGGCAGGAAGGTACCAACATAAACTACGGCGATGATTGACACGGCAATGATAAGGACGAGAAAGCTAACCACAGCGGCGAAGCTGGCCATGTGTGTCTCTGCGTCTTCCTCATACATTTCGGTAAGCATGGTGAGCTGGTTGTCGAGCGAGGCAGATCTCTCACCGATAGAGAGCATGTGGGTGACCTGAGGATCTACAGACGTATATTTAGCGAATGCAGTGGAAAGAGGCAGGCCGGAATGTTCATACTTGTCTGCAGCGGTTTTGAGTTCATCGTGAAATGGAGTGTTGCGCATACTGTTGGCGGAGACTCGAATCGACTTGGCTAGATTGATCCCATTGGAGTGCAGTAACTGGATGGTGGATAGAAATGTGAGTTGGCGAAGGCTCATGATGAGCAAGCGCAGCAAGCGCCAGCGAGACATCGCCAAGCCCAGGATCAGCGTGCGGACGTGTGAGGAACGGGCGACGGTGACGGCCATGACAATCAGCGAGATGACCACTATTGGCCACACCGCTTGGGTGAGGTGGCTCACTTTGAAAGAAATGGCGGTCATGCCATCGGGCTTGGCGCGGATTCCACACATCATTTGTTCGACCTGTGGGACGATTATCACCTGAGAGATGATGAAGGCACCGAGCAAAACGCAAATGATGACACATGGGGTGATGGTGGCCTTCTTCAATTGCGTTGAAAAATGCAATTCGCTTTTGAGACGGGCTGCCAGCGATTGGAAGGCGAAGTGCAATTGGCCGGCATCGGACCCCGCCTGGATGAGGCCGATCACGGTGTCGCTGAAGCGGCCGGTGCGGCGGAATGCCTCATGCACATTCATGCCGTTGCTGATGTCTTCACGGATGCGAAGCAGAGCCGCCACCAATACCTTGTTAGGCAAGCCGCAACTGTAGTATTTGAGGGCATCGGCGGTGTTGATTTGGGCACGCAGCATTGAACTCAAGCCGCGGAACAAATCGACGAGCACCCTTTTGGAAAACGGCTTGATCTTCCGATTTTGCTTTTTGATCGATGAGAGGAGCGCCTTTGTTGCAAACAGAGGCGGAGGGACAGCGGTTCTGGCGTTGGTGGATTCAGTCATCGGTGTAGGTCATGTCAATGACCTTGCTGAGGGCGGCAAGGTCGGTTTTGCCATCGCGCAGGAGGCGCAAGCCGCTGCGGCGGAGGTTTGGGAGGAGTCCCTCATGGGCGATTTGGACCTCAAGATCGTAGGGGGACAGGAGGCCTTTGGAGAGCAAGTCGGAGACTTTGGGAGTGATGGGGATGATTTCGAGGATGGCGGTGCGGCCGCTGTAGCCGCTGCTGCGGCATTCTTGGCAACCCCCGAATTTGGCGTTGAAGAGCGGGATGGTGCCCCAGGAATCATCGAGGCAGAAGGTTTTCCGGTCGAAGTCGCTGATACCGGAGATGGATTCCTTGCAATACGGACACAATAGTTTGACCAAGCGTTGAGCGCAGGCAGCTTTGAGCGTCTGGGCAATTTTCCAGCGTTCGATGCCGAGTTGCTCGAAGCGTTCGATGATTTGCGAGGCGCGCGGGGTATGGATGGTGGTGAGCACCTTGTGGCCGGTGACGGCGGCCTCGATAGCTAGTTCGGCGGACTCAATGTCACGCACCTCGCCCATCAGAATAATGTCCGGGTCGGAGCGCATGAATGAGGCAATCATCGGCTTGAACTCCTTCGCGCTTTTGAGGTCGCAGTGAGTGATGCCGGGGACCTCATCCTCGACAGGATTCTCAAGGGTGAGAATATTAACTTCGGGCCGGTTGAGTTCGCGCAACAGGGCGTTGAGAGTGGTGGATTTGCCCGATCCCGTCGGGCCGGACATAACGATGATGCCTGCTGGGATCTTCATCACCTTGTTGAGGGCAAACATCGTTTCGTCATCGAAGGCGAGCGTTCCCTTGCCAAGGGTTACGTTGATGTTGCCTTTGTCGAGCAGGCGCATCGTGACGTGATAGCCGCGGTAGGTACGATGGCGCTCGTAGCGGATATCAATGGGGCGGTGAAAATAGGAAATCGTGAATCGGCCGGAAATGCCGGGAACTGTATTGCGAATTTCGGTGGGCAGCTTCATCAGGTTGAGCAAAAACGCATCAAGCCGGTCCTTGAGCTTCATCGGGATCTCAATCTTGGGCCCAATGTCGCCGTCCACCCGGAACGCATAATAGAAACTTTCCTTTTCGACCTTGAAGTGAATATCTGAAGCACGGATTTTGACTGCGTCGGACATGATGGTGGCGATTAGCTGGGCCATTGGCTCGGCGTGGTCGATGGTCACGTCGAAATCGTGGATCCCCTCGTCGAGGTCTTCGACGTCGATGGCGTCGAGCTCGGAACGAGACGGACCGGTGTTGGTGGCGACTGACTCGATGGCGCGATTAATCTCGGAGACTAAGGTGACAATTTTGACAATTTCAAGATCAGGGAAGCGCGGAGCGAGGTATTCCTCCGGTAGCGGGCTCCACGGATTGGCAATGGCAATGACAAGCTTGTCTTGGCCGCATCGGCACAGCGGGGCAAACACGCCACGAGTCATCACAGTGGCATCGCAGCAGGCGTGGAGCGTGCCGTCACAAAATTCAGCCAGGCGAGGAAAGAAGGGCAAGCCGTTAAGTTTAGCTAGAGCGGACATGAAGCTGAACCGGGTGACACGGTTAGGCACCTGATCTTGGCCGAGTTCGCTATAAGACGGGTCGTGTTGGGCCAGTTCGGTCATGATGTGCCGACTGATGAGTTCATTGAAGGAGATGCCATCAAACTCAATCATAGCTCAAAATGTTTATGGGTGAGAAATGACCAGGCATCGTATTCGATCCTGACAATTGTCAAAAAGGGCCTGATATCAAACCGCCGAGCGATGGCTTCTTGGATTTTCTCGGCGAAGAGGGTAGCGGCGATGGGATTAACGGAGGCCACGCCGATGGCATCGGTGTCTTCTACAAAAATAACTGGGGTGAGCAGGGTTCTAGCCAATTTGTAAATAGGCTCGAAGGACTCGTAAAATGCGGAGGGAGCGATGAGTTTGCCGGCAAACGGGATGATCGGTGGAGTCGGATTGAGGGTGGCAGCGAGTTTGTCGCCGAGTTGCCGAATCATGCCACCGAGGTGTTCTTCCTGATGTCCATGGGCGCGAGCGACGGCTTCTATGAGATCGAGAGGGTGATTGTGTGTGTGGGCATTGCGTACGGCCTCAATGGCATGCAAGATATCTGTCTGGCTGGCAGCGTTCGAGCGAGCGAGAGCCTCGGCGGTTTGGTTGATGCACGCGTCGAGAACTTGCGAGATGTCACTGTGTAACAGGACCGATGGCGCGGTGGAGGCAGGCGTTGCTAGATCAGGTAGATATGTGTAGGAATTATTCATTTTCCGCGGGCATTTGGGCGGATAGGTTTGACGGCAGGAGGAGGGCATGGAAGAGGAGCCGGAGGTGTACACACATCTTCGCCAGGGGGGGGATAATAGGGTGCGGCTTGAGGTTTGAGGCCGCGAAGGGCGCGGCGCAAGTTTGGTTCGGCACTGGGGCCTGGGTTGGTGTCATCGGCCCAATTGTATTCGTGATCGATGGAGTTGCTACGGCGGACAAACTTGCTGGCACCGGCATTGGCGGTACGATTGGTCGGATCATACGATTTGGGGGTGACGATAAACACAAGGCTGGTCTTTTCCTTGATGGCTTCTTTGCTCTTGAAGAAGAAGTTGATCACGGGGATATCACCGAGAACAGGGATTTTGGTTTTGTTTGTGGTTTTGGTTTCGCCATAGAAGCCACCGACGACGAGCGAGTAGCCGTTGGGAACACGTGCGAGGGTCTCGATCATCGACTCGGTCACTCGGGGATAGAAGTTGCCGGTGACGCTCTTTATGTTATCTATAATCTGTGCAGAGCGGGGTCGCAATTTCATGCGAACCGTCCCGTCAGGAAGCAACGTCGGGGTGACTACCAGTGAGATGCCGATTTCACGGTGCTTGTCCGGTTCGGTGTCAATGGATTTGTCTGAGATATCCACTTTGTAGCGGACTTGTTCGGTGACGGTTGGATTGGCGGCTGTCCCGCCGGAGGTAGCGGTGGTGGTGGTGGTGATGATAGGTACGCGGTCGATGACGGAGATGGTGGCCATTTCATTGTCCTCAGTGATGAGTGTTGGATTGGACACCTGGCTGGCGAGGCCGCCTTCGGCCAGCGCACGCAGCACGCCGGTGACTTGGATGGGGCTGAGCACCAGATTGGTGCCATTGGTGTTTGGGATGTTGGATGTGACGGATGAGGGCAGGCCAAACACCGAGTTAAGGTCCGCTGCGATGGTCATAGCGGTGCCGTCTTTGCCAAGGGAGCTGGTCCAGTTGATGCCGCTGCGCTCAGCGACTGTGCTATTGATGCGCAAAATCTTGGTTTCAACGATGATCTGGCCCTTGGCGCGGTCGATGGCACGCAGGAGAGTACGGGCCTGTTCGATGCGATGGGCGGCATCGATAATGATGATGGTATTGGTTTTGGGTTCAAACTGGACGATGCCGGTGGCTGGGCTGAGCATGGGTTTGATCAACTCCTCGATTTGTTTGATATCAGTTGGGCGAAGGTATTGGAGTGAATAGTGAAATTCGACGTTTGGAAGTTGGGCGAGTTGGGCTTGGGTGAGGGCATAGATGGTGGAACCTTTGGTATGTAGGGCTAGGCCATACATGAAGGCGAGTTCTTCCATTTGGGTGAGCGGATTGCCATCATTCAAGTGGCCAGTGACGTGGAAATCAGGGCCGGCTATTTTGGCATTATGGAAGTATTGGCGTCCTGCTGATTTGGCTAGAAATTGGAAGATGTCATTGATGGGCGCGTCCTTGATCAGATAGCCTTCGTCCGAGGCTTCTATCTGGCCATTTTTAGGAGTTGGAGCCACGGTGGGAGTGGGGGTTGCGGCAGTGGCGGGAGGCGAGGTGGGTTCGACGAGCGGTTCAATCACGGGTGGCTCATTGGGGGTTTGGGCGCAACTCAGGTAGGCGGTCAAAATTACTGCAGGCGCAAATAGGAATGAAATGGCATTCATGGGGGGAGCGATGATGTTTGTTGGGGATTGATTGTTGCGGTTGAGCGGGGAGGAGGAGGGTCGATCTCTAAGGCACCGCTGGGATTGGAGTGAACCATGCCAGGAGCGGTGATGCTGTGAGTGCCTTGGGTCATTCCTAATGGGAGGATGTTGAGTTGGCGGACGCCGAGTTCGCCGGTGTCGAGGTTGCGGAAGACGATCTTTCGGGAACTAATTTCGGTAATTTGGGTGCGGATTTGTTTGTTGCGGAAGTTTAGCGGGAGTATGTCGCCTTGGCCGATGCTGCGGCTCCCGACCAGAAAGCGTTTGTCCTTGAGCATGATGGTGGTGATTTCGATCCGGGCGACGATGTCGGTGAGAGATATAGATGGTTCTACGGTGGTGCGGCGGATGGTCCTGGAGTCAATGGGCTTGGCCACTGGTCGGGCGTTGGGATCTTGCTGTTGGCCGAAGGGATCGCTGGTCCGCTCGCGCATGGCGAATTGCCTGGCGAGCGCCTCAACATAGCTCTTTAAATCCTGGCCGACGAAGCGCGATTCGACCTGGGCATTAGTGGCGTCGGTAGGCGGGGGTGCCGTGGGCGAATCCTTTGGCTTGGTCGCAATCGCCGGTTGGAGAGTGATGAGATATGCCAGGACGGCGAGGATTGCGATTGATGGATTTGAACTACGGAGAGCGCGAGTTGAAGAAAAGGAGGCAGCGGTTTCATTCTTCGGCATCCGCGGCTGGCGTTTTGAATAAGCGGCCTCGGGATAGCTGTGAGTATTTCCCGGAGGCGTCATGATGTGAACTAATTTTCCCATGCGGTGTAGTTGACTTGGAAGTTAAGGAGGGTTGATGGAATCTGTGGGTTTGGATTTGGGTCGATGCGCAATTCTTGGAGTTGGAGTTGAGGCATGCTGGTTTCCAATTCGAGGAATGCCCGTTGCATGGTGCGGAAGGTGCCACGGAAGACGATGCGCAGTTGGGATGAGGGCTGTGCGGTGGCAGAGCCAAAGCCAGCCTTGGCGTTATTCCGTTCGAATGCGGTTTTTTGGAATTCCTTGGGGGGTAGTGTTTCGGCGATTGCGCGCAAATGAGAGTTGACTGCGCTTGAGGACTCCTCTGCTAACAGAACCGACCAATGCGATATTTTTGGGCGCTGGAGGGTGAGTTTTGTCTCAATTTCGAGGGCTTTGATGCGACTGTTTTTGGAAGACTCGAAGAGAGTTTGTTTGTTGCTGAGGGAATCGAGCATTTTGGATTTGAGCGTGAAGCCTAGGGCAATGAACAGGACACCGCCGAGAGCTGGCAGGACAATTCCGAACATGGCGATGGACTGGCGATAGAGATTCATGGATCAGGGAGATTTGTTGACATTGAGAGCCAGTGGATCAGCGGCTTCAAACCGCTGGGTGATGGTCAGGTCAAAGTTGAATGGATAGGTGGACTCGTCGGTATCGAAGGTTTCCGAGACGGGTAGCGGTTTGAAACCGCTGTTTTCCTGGGTGCGGACGTTGATGGCGATGCTACGGGTGCGGACGGCCGGGTTGAAGGCAGGGTTAGCGGTGAGGCGGGCGATTTCACCGAACAGGGCCGCAATGCCTTCCTGAGTGTTGAGGGTGTTGAGCCGATCCACTGCCTCATCGCGTGCAAGGCCGGTGATCCTCCACTCCTTCATAAAGCCAATTTTGGTCTGACCGGGTGCTGATTCGGGTCGAACAGTGTGGGCAAAATTCCTTACTAGAACTCCGCAGTGCTCGGGGAACAGGCGACTGAGAAGTTCCATGGAAGTCCAGGCTTTGGATCGGTCAGCCAGCAGATTGTCCCAATGCTCGCTCTTTTGGTGTTCATGGGTGAGGTTGCGGAGGCGACCCTTGATGACGTTGGCTTGATTTGGATCAAACGTCCACGCGTCACTGCAAAAGATATCAACTATCCCGAAAACGACCCATGCCAGCATCAATACGGTGAGCGTGTAGAGGGTCATGCGGGCCAGTTTGAGGCCCCGAAGCAGCAGCATTTCCGCACGGGTCGGGTACACTTCAACGACCTCAGTGGCAGCGGGCAAGAAATCCTGCAGGGCCCAATTTTCACTGCGGAAGGTGCTGAATGTCAGACTTGGGGCTAGATCATCCATGGGCGGCGGGGTGGCGGCGATGACCAGTTCGGGACACCAGTCTGGGACGACCTCAGGGGTTGAATATATAACGATGGCAACCCGGCTGAGTGGGAATGTGTCGCTGAGATAGCGATGCAAGCCGGGATCGAGGTCGAGGCTCAGGGGCAGGATGAAGAGGTCTGGATCGATCAGTTCCAACGAGGCGTAAGTGGTGGTTAGGGCCTGGCGCAAGTTAGGAGCTTGCCGGAGGTAGCGGTGCTGAAGTGTTCTGATGAGCAATAAATCTGCGTGCTCGTTGAAAAACGCCAAAACACTGAGCCACGGGTATTGCAGGATAGCCACCGAGGATTTCCCCGGCGCGAATTGGGCGCTTTGGGCTAGGCCCATGATCGCGACGAGCGGGGCACTGAGTGCATGGGTGATGATTGGAAAATTGCTAGATTCACCAGCATTTCGGAAAACCGTGAGAAAGGGGGCATATTTGCGGGTGATGGTGATAGTGGTGCCGATCACGCCGCTGCCTTGGGCGGGATAGGGGAGAACTCGCCATGAATTTTGTTCGGGTGGAATTGATGAATCGTCGAGAATGTTGGTGGGTTTTCGGACGGCGGTCTCGCGCAGGTCCAGGAGGGCCGCCGGATTATCGAAGGTAGGTTTGAGTTCGGCGGTGGTGAATTCATCGGCCAGATGGAGAATGACGCCGAGAGAGGAGGCTTTGAAGGTGCGGACTTGTTTGAGCACCTCCGCTGCGCAAGCTTCCATTTTTGGGGTGTCTCTAAGGTCGGCTTCAGTGATGGCCGGGCCAATTGTCCATGCCTCTTTGCGCCGCTCGTAAAAGAAGCTAGATACGCAGAGGCCGTCCACCCGGATGTGTAGTTGGACGTCTAGGTCGAGGGCCGCTTGGTACCATGCAGGGTTGGTCGCCCGGGTGCTGTGGAGGAGCATCCAGCTTGCTTGTTGGTAGCGCTCAAAAGCATTGAGGGAAGCGGGATGTTGGAAGGTGACCACGGAGCAGGTGAGGAAGAAGGGTGGGGGATGCGGATGAGAATAAATCTCTGGTGAGGCTGTGCGTCAGATCCAAGAAACAAGATTTGAAGACGGCTCGGCTGAGCTCGCCGAACGCCCAAGTGGCGAAAACTTGACCCAACGACAGCGACTTTGGCTATTCAATGACTCGGGTGATGGCACGGCCCGCCCGAATGGCTGGGTCGGGGCGCATGGATGTTCAGGTGCTTTCATTGATCTGGAGTGTTTGCTGATGTTTCACCCATGGATGTCTTGAGGCTATCTGTGTGAGCCTCGCAGCCCGCCCGCATGGATGGAGCAGGCTGCGAGGATGGGTAGGCGCTCCCGTCGATCACGGGTGCCCACCTGGATATCACCAATCCGTGATAGGCGAGTTGAAGACGTGATTGGTCTTTTCAGTGCCCTGCGCGCAGGTGGCATAGAGGGCTCCCAGCGCAGGATAATTGCCGTCACTCGAGTAGGTGTAGGCAGTCGCCTTGTCGGTGGGGCAAAGCGGCCCAGTGGTGACGTAACCGTTTGCACCTATGATGTTGGTTGCCAGCAGGCCCAAGCCGCCTGGAGCACTATTTCGCATATTTTGGTCACTGCGCATGGCTTGCTGCATGTTGCGGATATTCATGAGGCAACCGGCACGGTCCGAGCCTCTCTTCCAGGCGCGAGCACCTACGAACAGGATCGTGATTAGAGAGAGCAGGACGAGTATGACGACCGTCAATTCGAGGAGGGTCATGCCGGAATTGCGCTTCGTGGATGGTGTTTGTGTTAGTTTCATAACGGTTCTTCTATGACTTGTGTATTGTCTGTTGTTTGTTGTTTGTTCGTTGTTGTTTTGTCTGCGTGGACGGCATAGCGATGCAAAAGTTCATAAAGTTCTCCTGCGTGGTTCGGCAGTCTCGGAAGGGATTGTCTTGGCGGTATGCGCCGATTTTCAAATTGGATAATGAAGTGGTAGAGATAGTGCTTGGGATGGGGGGCGACGATCATAGACCGCCGCTACATGAGGTCATCCATATTTCGGTTCATTTTGGCGTTGGTAAAAGTATCATCGGTGATGAGGCCGTGCTTGAGGAGGAGGCGAAGGTTGGCATCCCACTCTATGTTGCCACTGCGACGAATGACGTCATCAAGTGAACGGGCGCTGCCGTTGTAGTTTGCAATGGCACTGGAGCTGGCGTCGTCGTTGTTGTGGAGGAACTCATAGGTGAGGACCCGGCGCTGGACGCCGACGAGGAGACCTTGGGAGTGGATGAAGATGAGGATTTCAGAGAGGCGACTGAGGACGGCAGCATGGTTATCATTATGATAGAGTTCGAGGATGCTGCCGATGGTCTTGACGGCACCGGTGGTATTGAGGGTGGAGAGGACGAGATGGCCGGTTTGGGCTGCTTCCATGCAAGTATCCATTGCCTCTCGATCACGGATCTCACCTAGCAAAATGACGTGGGGGGCCTTCCGCAGCACGTCCTTGAGGCCTTGGCGATACGAATGCACGTCGCGCCCGACTTCCTGCTGAGTGATGATGCCCGGTGAGGGGATGCGGTGGCCCGGGTATTGGGGGTCGTCCATCCCAACGGGATACTCGTACTCGATGGGGTCCTCGACAGTAACGATATGCTTGGGATGGTGGCGCCGAAGCCAGTCGATGAGCGAGGCCAAGGTGGTGGACTTGCCCGACCCTGTGGCACCAGTGACAAGGCAGAGGCCCGCCCGCTTAAGTACGCAGTGACGGAGGGTGGAGGTGGTGTCCGGGTCGATGCCGAGGGACTCTAGTGCCGGGATGGAGTCGCTAAGAATGCGGCAGGTGATGCCAAGGCCCGACAAGCTAAGGTGTGCTTGGATGCGCAGGCGGCCGGAGCGTTTGCCATGCTCGCCCATGGGGACGCCATCGCAGGAAAAGTCTGCGACCCGGCCACTGGCAAAATCGGCAATGGCCATACGAATGTCGTTAGCAGTGCGTGGGTCGGGCGAGTGATCCGTGCCGAAGCCATGGTTGGAGCATTTGCGATTGCCGATGAGTTCCTTGAGAATTTCCTCCAAATGAGCGGAGGAAAGGATGCCGAGGTGGCCGAGTATCTCCATGCCTTTGTTGGTATGAATATAGACCGGGCGCTCGGCCCTCATCTGGATGTCAGAAACCGTCAAATTGCAGCAGCTGCGGAAAATCATCCCGAGCAAGTCCGCGCCACTCATGCTTGGCACAAAGCGTGCCGGTCCGACTGCTGTGAAGCAGCCTGGGAGCGGGGGAGGTTCGAGAGTCTCGAGAATGGACATGGAAGAAACTGTAATGAGTTATGAGGTATCAGGAAAACGCCAGAAGACTGCTTCGCTCCAAGACAGAGGCCCGAAGCCAAGATATTTGAGGTCGGCGATAAGCGTGGAAAACAGGCAGTTGATCTTGTCTTGTGGCTTCAGCCTTGCCTGAGGTCTCGAGGCTGATAATGGTTTCTTCGGCGGCCTCGCGGATTTTGCAGATGAATTGGAAGCGCTCCTGGCACTCGGCAATTCGCTGGTTAGATAGGCGTTCCCATTGTTTGGTTGCATCCCACACTAGGCTCATGCGGGTGTAGCGGGCGAGGCAGTGGTCAAGGACGAGCAGGCATTGGCGCATCTGGGCCGGGGTGTATTTTGGAGTTGTGTTGTGCAGGCCACTGAACATTAGCTGAAGAATGTTGGTGGCGGCAGCGGCGGCGGTGAGAATCGGGCGCGGATCCTCATCTTGTTTGAGGCAGTACTTGATGGTGTTTTCGGCCAGCTTTGCTACTGACGGGGTGAGTTCGGGGCGGGTACCAACTTCGGGCTCAGTGAGGAAAAAGTGTAACGCGTTGTAGTTGCCGTAGTGCGATGGATCGAGTTGGTAGGCAAAGCGCAGCTTGTCTTCAGCCTGGCGGCGCAGGTAGCGCCTGAGCGCTGGGCTGGCAGCCTTGGGATTGTTACCGGCTTCGGATGCCTTATCCAATGAATTTAGAAATGCCTCCAGATATGCGTTGAAGGAACGAACCGCCAGTTTTGGTGAGGTTTGCGGCGTGAAATAGGTTTTGGCGTCTGGCGCAATCTGGCCTTCATCTTTGAGGGCCAACCCACCATCAGCCATGCCTGCGTCGAAGAGGATATCGATAGGGCCTTGCATGGCCATGGCGATGACCTCACCATACGGGCTGCAGTTGAAGCCAAGTGGATTCAAGGGGACATCCAGATCTGGATTGGCGATGAGTGGACGTCCGGCAAATACCCACGCCAACGCCCCGGTCCCGATGAGTCCGGTGGAAAATACTCTAGGCGTGATGGATAACATTGGAGTGAAAGGTCGATCGGTTGCGTATGGAAATAGGTCAGCAGGACGGTTGGGTTCGGAAGAACAGCCGGGAAAGCCCCGCACAAACGGCAAGAATTCCGAAAAAATAAAGTGCCATGGCCCAAAAGGCTGGCAAGGGCAGCGCACCGCGCTTGAAATAGAGCCGCTGCGTGAGGTCGGCAAATCGGTATTGGGGCGAATAGAGCCAGATGCCCCGCAAGATGGAATTCTCCTCAACCTTCAACATGTTTTCGAGAAGACCAACGCCCCACAAGCCATAAAGGGCGAGGGCGAGGGAGATGCTGAAACCCACGATGCTACCGAAACGCGAGGCGAGTGCGATGGCCAGTGCCATCAATTGGGCAACGACCAGCAGAAACAGGCTGGCGTACTGGAGGTTGAGAACCCACCACAGGGATCGTTCGGTGGGGTCGCCAGGGGTGGCGGCCCATTGGCAGATGGCGGCGGTGATTAGTGTCAGCGGGGCGATATAGCAGAATACCGCGAACCAGATTTCGAATAATTGGCGGGAAGCTGACATGCCAGTTGCTAGAAAGTATTCACCAATCCCGGACTTTGCGTTGTCCTCGCCTTGGCGTGCGGCGGTGAAAAGCCCCCACAGCAAGGAGCAGCACCACAGCGTGTTCCAAGCAGCGAGAATGCGTGCGGGTTGGACCAAGTTCGGTTTCTCCGTCGCACTGGAGATCAATGGCAGGGCAAATGGCAGCAAAACCACCGCCAACATGCAAATAGCCCATGCTTTGCGTTGGAAAATGGTCGCGATGGTGAGTTGAAAGAGTCTCATCGTATTAATATATCTATATTGAATGATCAATAGAACATGTTCCTCCGCTCTTCAAGAAGAACTAACCAATTCATCATCGAGATGGGCGGCAGATTGGCCGGGTGGGAAATGGGACACAAATTCACATGAATCTGGCTGGCCGTCATGCTCGCGCCACTGAGCATCGTGGTATCCAGCGGACGAACCGGCACACTTGCCGTCTCACTGGCTACCGAGCCAACTTGACCGGAAAATGTTACCCCTGAGGGGTCGAGTTCCACCCCATAACGCCTTTCCGGCGTGAAAATCGAACACGGTGGGAAATACAAGCCCGAAGGGGTATAGCCGTCGGGCGGAGACGCGGGAGAGGTGTTGAAATCATCTCCAAAATACAAGCGAAGATTCGTGACCAATGAAAAGCCCTTGGTAAATGATGTTAAATCAGAGCATTCTTGGAGAATCACCCCGTAATCCAGATCCGAACAGGGAATTGCCGGTTTAGCTAGAAACGCACTGCCTGTTGCCGCCGAATAATCCACGTTGACTACCAGCGAGTGATTGACGGAGGTGGCGTCGGCCTGCAACGCCGAGAGAAATGCGGTGAAGCGCATGGGATAGACCGCGATGCAGATCTTGTTTGAGGCTAACGACTTGATTTCAAACGGGAAACTTGGTTTGAAATAGCCGGTCTTGGTCACTCCGGGAAGCGGATCTCCGAACCGAGCATTATTGAAAGTGATCGAACCGGTCATTGCAGTCTGAAAGGCAAAATCATTGCCGCTGCCGTAAGCCAGATCCACCACTCCGGTTCCGAAGTTATAGGTCTGGTCCTGGCCGCAAGCCAAGAGGTAACCCGCTGGCAGGCCGCGGGCAAGGCCGGTGGTCAGCGGCAGTTCCAGGTCCTGGCGGACCCCCGCCTTAAGATAGGAAAAGCGCAGTGTTGTGGGTGTTTGGTTTAAGGCGCTGATCGCCTGGGTGATGTCAAGACGCATTGCGCATTGGAGGGAGCCGAGCGAATAATTGTCCCAGCTGGTGGATGACAAGACAGCGGTCTCGCTGACATGCGCGAAGCGGTCGAAATAGTCGGCACCCCGGTTGATCGGAATGAAAGCAGCTCGTCCGCTTTCTGATGCCAGCGAGACGGGGAAGAAATTGCCTTGGGTGAGTTGATAGGTCTCGCGCACACCAGGAGTGAAGGGATCACCGGTGAAACTCAGCCCGCCAACAGTTGTATTGGCCGAAAGGACCGCACCGCGGCGGGTGGCGATCGCCGGGAGCACGGTGGCACCGTCCACCTGCACCCTGCTAGCGAAAATTCCGCCGGTGATGGTCACGTCACCCCACGCCGCACCGCCGGCATATTGACCGAGTTCGAGGAAGGAGGCGGCGGAAATAGGCAACTGGGATGGGATCTCGTAAATTGAGAGTACAAAGGTGCGTTGTTGCATCGTGGACGGGGTTGTGGCGGTATCCGTTGCGGCAAGGTTCATCGAAAACCCCCACCAATTGCGTTTAGCCACAAAGGGTTGGTTGGGATAGGCATAGCCAAAGTTGATGTTTGGATAAGTAAGGATGTTAAAGGTCGGATAGGCGCTCACAGGCAGCGCGACTCCGCTTTGTGCCAGGGCGCCGTACACCTTATTGTTGGAGATGATCGGCCAAATCGCGTCACGAGCGGTATCCGTCGCGTTGTCGCAGGTCAGTGGAACAGGATAGCCATTGCCCAAACTTCGATTGATGCCCGGCGAAACCATCCCAGCGTCATGGCCGAGGGCCTTGAAGATTAAGGCAGGAATGTCTAGCGGCGCATCTCCGGAATTCGCGACCACTGGATTCTCCACTCCGAGTGACGTGAGTACTTGATTGGAAATGGATTGTTGTGCATTGGCTGCTGCCAGCGCTTCGCTGAAAATAGTATCCCAGCGCAGTGGGCTGTTGTTGGCAGTGCTGGCATTGGACAACGATTGCATCGCTAGGATCGCCCGGTTAGGGGTGATGGCCACAATCGAGCGAAGGATTGCTTCGCCTTTCTCAGAATAGTCAACTTTCAATTGCACACCGGATTGCACTGCGAGGGCTGCGGTGGCCTTTCGATAGGCAAAGACCATCAACAAGGTTAGTAAAATGCCAATTGAAAGTACTAATAGCAATGACACATACCCGCGAGTTCGGCAATTGGAGGTGAGAATTTTCATTGAATCGGGAATTGAAACGGCATGATAGGCAATGATTGTAAGGCACCGAGTGGATCACGGAAATCAGGCAACCGACTTGCATAATCATGAATGAACCATCTGAGCTGGCTGAGGATTAACGGTATTCCAACAAATCGATAAGCTATACTTTGGTATATTAACAGTTTCTTACAACCAGCCACATCGAAAGAATCCTCTCCACTATATTATTGGCTCCTAGGATGCGCAGAGCGTTGCAGGATTTCAATAGGTAGATCCATCTCATTCAATAGTAGTTAGATTACTATTGATCTTGATCATTCTGTTTAGATTGAAGCTTACGTAGGCAAGTCGGTCGATGCCAAAGGGTGTAAGGGTGAGGAGTTCCATGGTCCAGAGACCCTCGCTATCGAGCACGGCGTCGTAGCCTTTGAGCGTCAGAACCCGGCATTGGGGTACCGTTTCATTAAGGACCAATATCGATCCCGGGACAGTCTTGCCGGTCACGCCGAGTTGTGGATTTCCGTGATAGACCTGCACGTAGGTCGTCGAACTCGGATAAAGGTCATTAAGCGTCACCGTGACTTGAGGCATGGCAAGGCGAATCAATTGCCCCTGGCTCAGGCCTGCAAGCGCGCCGTCGGCCACCGGCCAAATTTGGATAGACGAGGAAGCGATCTGAGCGACTGATGTCTGGCGCTCGGCGAGGGAGAATACCGAGAAACGCTCTTCCCCGCAAACCTTTGAGAGGTTGGCCCCGGGGATGGATGTGAGCGCGTAGCTTAACGTCTGGCTACCATCCTGGGTGATAGACGCTTGCGTCAGTAGGGTGGCATGACTGTAGTCGAGGTTCACACCTGTGCCGTTAGTTCCATAGGATTGGACATAGCGCAACACGTTGACATACTTGGTGGGGGCCGGATCTTTGAGGGCGTTGTGCAAGCCACTGACTGAAATATCGACGCTAAACGGGCGATCCGCCCGGGTGCGCAAGACTGGGCCATACGGATCTTCGGAATGGATCGTCACCACTGCCACCGGGATGAAAGCACCGACGTACTTGGTATCCAGAAGATAACTGACCAATGGCGGATTCGTGATGGTCCACAGTTCAAAGCGGGAGCCCTCCGAACCAACCGGTAGGATTGCCCCTTGGACGCCCCTTGCCGCCACAGTGACATCGCACTGGACACCGGTGGAGGTCTGTATTTGGCGAATGAAGTTGGTGTATCCGGGGGTTTGAGCGGAGGCCAGTGTGGCAGCGGAAACGAGCGTGAGAGCCACGCGAAGGATGTGGATTTTCAATGTTTTGAAGGACTGGGTTCAGTTGGGTCGGAGGGAGCTGGCGCGGATGCTTTTGGAGACAACACAGAGATTGGGCCACCATGATAGGTGGCGACCACAACTTGGATACTGTCCTTGAGGCGATGGGAGACTTCGGCATCTAGGGGTTGGGTACCGGCGGCTTGCTCGTTAGTGACTTCCACTGTGGTGATCCAGCCACGGTTTTTGGCGTAAAACTCAGCCCAGCTCATGAGGGTGGAACCTGTTGTGAACTTGCTGCGATTGGCCATGGATTTGGGCAATAGTAGGACTGCATGCTTGGGCACCAGAGTGGCTATGCCACCGAAACACAGGACGTCGGATTGGCTGAGCAAATCCTGTGCTTGCTTGGGGGGAGGCTCGGCCCGACTGTGCGGCAATCGGTCCATTGGGTCTTCCTGCTGGCATTTGCGGAGTTGCAGTGCAAGCTGCTCGTGAGTTGCTGCATCCTTCATCATGGGTGGAGTTGCGGCTGCAATACCCGCCGACAGTGCGAATTGCACAGCCAGGGGCCATGCGAACGACTGCCACACGACTTTGGAAGCTCGATGTTGCTTGGGCATGGGATCAGGGAGCGCGGAAGGTGATGAGGAGGACAAGATCTTGAAAATTAGAGCCGGAGCTGGTGGGGTCAGCATGGGTTAGGTCCATGGATATCATCACATCCATCGGGCCGATGCGTAACTTGTTTGATGAATCCAGATAGGGTTTGAGGAAAGGTGCCAGAGGCGGGGCGATGTAAGCCGGAATGCAGCGTGTGCAAGTATCGCCATTGACGAGGGATCGGACATTTGTGCTATTGGTGGAGTTAAAGAATGGAGACCAGGAATCATTGAGACGATATTGACCGCCGAAGTCCATAACCGTCCCAGCAGTGATGTTGAGGGTCTTGATAATTCCCTGTCTCTGGACGCTAGAATCGGTCTCTTTATCGTCGAAGACAGGGCTCCAGGTTAACGAACCGTTGTAGCGGATCATCCCCGAAGCTTCGATGTGGTTGATGGAGCCATTCGGGTTTTTGGTGGTCACGCCAGCCCCTAGGATTCTGACGTCGCAGGTCATGTTCTGATTTAGCATGATGCCACCCGGGGCCGTAATGTTGACGAATTCCTTAACCGATAAAGGGTATGTGATGTTCCAAGTCATGTTAGGCCTGGTATCAGTCTGAATGATGGTTGGCGTGATGCTCAGCGTGCCGATGGGCATCGCGGGACAGGCGGATTGGGCCCATGTTTGAGCCGAGGCCAAGGTGCAGATGGCCAGGGTATAGATGGCCAAGGTTTTGGCTGAGACGGAGGCAAATGGATTTGTTTTCATGGTCAATTGGGAGTGGCCAGATAGATCCAAGAAACTCCTCCAAATGGATCCTGAGAACCGAAGTTCCAGCATGCCGAGGAATGGGTGAATTATCCGAGCGGACAGTATTGTCACTGGAATCCAATTGGGCGGTAAGTTATACCTTGGTATATTGGATGTTGCTGGAAGGAATTTGTTTTCATTGGGTCATGGCCCCGGCATAGGTGATGAGTTCACCGGAGGGTCCATTGAGGGCCATAACGAGGATGCCTTGATTGACGGAGAATGAGACATTGGATGGCTTATTGGTGATATACCATTGCGGGGAACCAAGCACGCCGCTGAGGGGCACCACATAATAGTAAAGAGCCAAGCCACCACCGTGGTTCTCGAAGGATAGAATCGCCGCGCGAACCACGCCATCAGGCTCTCGAAAGTTCAACACCAACACGGGTGATGCGACGTTTTGAGGGTTGGTCCCGGCCAGCGCATCGGCCACCGAGGCATGCAGACGAAAGCGCTCGGCCTTACCCACCAGTTTGCTTACATACATGCTGACGAGTGGGGCCTCCTCAGTTAAGAATTCCTGGGTTTTGTAAATTCTCAAAAACGCCAGTTGCTGGTTGAACAGGGCTAGGCTCATAGCGCCGATGGCCATGCCCAGCAAAATAACCAGAGTGAGTTCGATCAAGGTGAAACCGCCGGGTTTTGAGGCTGACTTCATTGGGAGCGAATGATGGTTCGGGATTTGGCATAGTTGCGCCCGCCAATCTGGTAGGTCAACACGCTCTGCACTTTCCACACATGCATGTTTGCCGGATTGGTGAGGGTCGTGCCGCTGCCGCCAGCAGCGGGATAATTATTAGAATCTGGAAAGCGGGTTCGCAGCACAACGCCTGTCACCGGGATGCCGCCGGTGAGGAGACCGAGTTGGACGGTGGTGCTGCTGGTTGCTGGATAGGTGGGCCACGGCGAGGAGGCGGAGGTCAGGGTAGCGAAGGGCAGGCGCTCGGCATAGGCTCTCTCGTAGGTCACGTAGGCATCCGAAAGCGCCTGCTGGAGTGCCCACTGCCGAGGTTGCAGGATATTGAGTGAGAGTTTCAGCATGAGCAATCCGATGAGTGAGAGGATTACTAACGAGAGGGAGGCTTCTACCAATAAAGATCCATGCGGCACTGATCGCGGCTTGCCACGCGCCAGGTATGGGTCCAACCTCGGGCCGTGATTGCATGTATTCGCGCCTTGGCTTGGTGTGCTTCGGTTCTGCTGATGGGCGGAGGCCGCTTGGCTGGCCAAGCGCTGCTGGAGCCGCCGTTCGGGCTGCACTGGGGTGATTCGCCGGAAAAATTGTTGGGTTGGGCGGCCCGCCATGCGTTGGACGTGACGGTGGTGTTGCCCGGCGACGAGCCGGGGTTGCGAATCATTAAGGTACAAGCGCGCAAAGGCCCGTTGCCGGGGAGTCAGGCGGCAGTGGTGGAAGGGCGATTTTTGGTTGGGAGGCTCTACGAGTTGACAGTTCACTACGTTGACAAGGATGCCACTGCCGATGCCATGGCGACCCGCTTCGAGGATCTGCGCAAGCAACTCAGCGTGCAGTACGGGATGTTTGCTGCCGACCGGAAACAGCGGACGGTGGAGGACAAGTTTGTGACCAAGACGATTGCGTTTCATCATGAACCCGTGAAGGGGTTGTTGTTGCTGCTGGCGCTGACGGAGGTGGAGGACTTGCTGCGGCAATCGAGAGACGCACGGTTTTCGATAATCTATCGAAACGAGAATTTCAAGAAGGAAATGCAAAAAGAATTAGACGGGATGAAAGGCCCTTAGTAATTAGATACATTTGGTGGATGGTTTGGTTCGGGTCATGGTTTTCTAACATTATCGATAATCTTTGTCTTGCGGAGCCAAGGGCCATGGGGCACTTCGCTGTCTTCGACGAAGCGCCATTCGACGGTGGCGCCGCTGCGGAGTTGGAGAAAATCCCGCACAGCTGGGCTCAGGTCGATGCCGGCTCCGCCATTTCGGTTGGGCAAGGGGGCATCGTTGCCGAAGACATATTGCCAGTGGTCGATCTGGAATGGGCCGACGTCTTCCCACTGCGCATAACAGACGCGGCCTTGATGGTGGACGGCCAGCCAGCGGTCTTTGCAGACGGAGATGCCGTTGCCACGAAAGCGTTGCCAAAACCAAGGGATCACCTCGTTAGCCTCCGGGCGGTGGCCACCGATTTTGGTCACGTCGTTGTAGGGCAGTGCCACGTAAAACGGATTTAGCAGGGGAGTGAATTGTGCCGGTTGGTACCCGGCCCGCTGGTCGGGATCGTCGTAGCCGCCGAAGTTAGCCACCCAGTTGGAATCCCATGCGCTTCGGGTGTTAGGGGTAGGATTGTGATTGCCGGGCAATTCGCCTACCCAGAAAACCGTGGCAATCACATTGCGTTTCCACACGGCACTTGTGAGGCCTCGCGGAGGGCCGCTCTCCAGCACAAGTCGTGCTTTGGCAGGGACACCGAACGGGTCCATCAGGCTAGGCAGGGCCAGCCGGCGTTCCGCCAAGAATTTCTCATGCGCGTCCGCCGCCCGCTCCTCCAGCCGCGAGGCTCCCGCCCAGCTGGAGAGCGCAAGGCTGACGCCAAGGATGAAGATGATGGAGGTGTTTGGAAAAGGGCGTATCATTCTGAGTGGCATAACAGGCAATCGCAGGTTGAAATTCACATCATCGAGGATTTTTTCATTCCTCCTAGGTGAGCACCTTTCATAGTTTGTGAGATCCAAGGCTGCGGTTGCTATTGCGAGGGCCACAGCACCTAGCACGTTTTCAGATAAGAAAGTTTGTGTCAATGAGGAATCTATGATTTTTAGAATATTGGCCGCGACGGGGTCCCGCGGTGGTTGA
>CAIKHZ010000187.1 GCA_903827375.1 Akkermansiaceae bacterium | reverse complement strand
TGCTCGCCGTGATCCCCTTCGAAGAGTTTGATTCCCTCAACGACGCCTTCGATTACTACCGCGATCATCGCGATAAATCGTTGAAACTCATCAAAACCGCCCCCCCTTGCCAAGACTAGCCCAGCCAAGCCAACGCCCTGATAGGTCAGCCGTCGAGGCGGAGGGCGGCTTTTTGGGCGGCGGTGGTGGCTTCGGATTTGGTGTCGCTCTGGGTGAGGCGCATGCCGACGGGTTTGGAGACGCCGAATTCCTCCATGGTCACGCCATACATGACGTCGGCGCGGGCCATGGTGCGTTTTGAGTGGGTGACGATGATGAATTGCGAGCGGTCGATGAAGCGGTCGAGCACCTTGACGAAGCGATTGATGTTAGATTCATCGAGTGGGGCGTCGAGTTCGTCGAGGACGCAGAACGGGCTGGGTTTGATCATGTAGATTGAGAACAGGAGGGCGACGGCTGTCATTGAGCGTTCGCCGCCGGAGAGCAGGGTGATGGACTGGAGTTTTTTACCTGGGGGTTTGGCGATGACGTCGATGCCGCTTTCGAGGGGGTCGGACTCATCGAGGAGGAGGAGGTCGGCCTGGCCTTTTTCGCCGAAGAGTTCCTTGAACATGTCTTGGAAGTTGAGGCGGACCTGAGCAAATGTCTCGGAGAACAGGCGCTGGGTTTCGGTGTTGATGCGCTCGATGACTTCTAGCAACTCGGCTTTGGAATTGACGAGGTCGTCGTGTTGGTTGCGCAGGAATGTGTGGCGCTCCTCGAGTTCTTCGAATTCCTCGATGGCATCGAGGTTGACCGGGCCCATGGCATCGAGCCGACGCTTGATGTCGGTGACGATGGATTCGACGAAGGCCCAATCCGGCGCACCGGTCATTTCGCCGGGCAGCTCAGCGGGGTCGTCGGCACGGGTGGCATCGACGACGATAGCGGGCATTTCCTCGTCGTGGGATTCATCGGATTCCTCGCCGGTGACGAGGGTTTGGCGGCCATTGCGGGCTTGCAGGGCTTTTTGTGAGGCGATGCTGGTGAGCAGGGCGTGGGCGTCGGGCTCGAAGGTGGCGAGGGCAACCTGATGACGCTCGTGGATGGTATTGGTGAGGTTTTCGAGGTGGAGGTCGAGCTTGGTGGCGGCGATTTCCTCGCGGCCTTTTTGATCGGAAACCCTGGCGTGGTCGCGGCGCAGGGTGGCGAGGGCGATTTCGGCGGTTTCGATCGTATCCATCAGGGCGCTGCGGCCGCTGGATCGGGTTTCGATTTCGGCCTGGAGGTCCTCGGCTTCGGCGCGGTGGGTTTCGCATTCCTCGGCGAGGCGGGCGTTTTCGGCGATGGCGGCCTCGATGCGTTGGTCGAAGGAGGCGATTTCGGTTTCGCGGCGGATTGAGATTTCGCGCAATTCGGCGAGGCGTGCCTCCATGGGCTTTTGTTGGGCTTCGGCGGCTTGTTTGGCGCGGCGTTCAACGGCGAGGACGGTGCGGATTTCGTTGAGGGCTTCGGCCAGTTCGCGTTCGCGGTGGGCGGCGGAGTCGGCCTCGGATTGGCAGCGGCGGCTTTCAGTTTCGAGGGCTTCGAGGCGTTCGCGGGCGGTTTCGAGTTCGGCTTCGAGGTGTTGTCGGCTGTTGCTGGCGGCGAGTTCGCGTTTTTCGAGTTCGCCGCGTTCCCAGCGGACGTTTTCGAGTTTGGTTTCGAATCCTTCCACTTCGCGGGTTGCCAAGCTGAGCTGGCCTTGGAGGGTTGAGAGGTCGACTTTTTGGCGTTGGAGGCGTTCGCGGGAAAGTTCGACTTCCTCGCGGAGCTCTTCGAGCCGGGCCTCAAACTGGACCACCCGGAGGCGGGCGGCTTCGTCTGCTTCAGTGAGCCCGGCAACTTCGATCTGGAGGGCGCGCACCTCGTTGCCGCGCTCTAGAACGGAGGTGCTGCCTTCAGCCGCAAGACCGCCACGCAGCATGCCCTCGCAGCCTAACAGCTCGCCGACAGTGGTGGCAAAGGTGATGCCGGGGTGGGCGGGGCGGAGGCGCAGAGCGGTGGCGAGATCCGGGACGACGAGGACATTTTCGAGCAAGCGGGCGATGACAGCGGCGACGCGTTCGTCGGATTTGACGCGGTCGAGGGCCCAAGCGATGGCACCTTCGGGGAGGGTTTCGACCTGGGTGGGTTGGGAGTGGCCGACGAACGACTGAGGCAGGACAGCGGCGAGACCTAGTTTTTTCTCGGTGAGGCGTTGAATGATCGCCTCGGCGACGTCCTGGTCGCGGACCAGCACCGCCTGGAGGTTGGCCCCAAGGGCTGCCTCAATGGCGCGGGCGCAGGTATTATCGGCCTCAATGAAGGAGGCTAGCACACCGTGGATGGCGGGCTTGAAGTGCTCGGGTTGGTCGAGGCCGGCGAGCACTTTCTGGGTACCCTTGGCGAATCCTTCGCCGCTTTCGACGAGTTGGCGAACGGCGTCGAGACGGGCGGCGCGTTGGGCGAGGATTTTGTTAGCTGCGGTGGCGGCGATGCGGGCAGCGTCGAGGTCGCCGCGGGTGTGTTGATAGGCCCGTTCGGCCGCGTGGAATGTTTCCTCGAGTGCCCCGAGTTGGGAGGCTGTGGATTCGACGTCGCTGGCGATGCGGGCGTGCTCGGCGCGGAATTCCTCGAGTTCGAGGTTGAGGCGTTGTTCTTCGTCGGCGAGTTGGCGGGCGCGGTCGCGGGTGCCTTCGAGCTGGGCGAGGGCACTTTCAATTTTTGCCTGCATGGAGGCGATGAGTGTTTGGCAGCGGGTAGCTTCGCCGCGGTTTTCGCGCAGTGACGCCTCGATGCGGTCCCGTTCGTCGCGGGTCGATCGGGTGTGGACTTCTTGGTCGGCGAGGAGGATTTCCTGTTCGGCGATGCGGCGGTTGAGTTGGTCGAGGGCCTCGGTAGCGGAGTTGACCTCCCACTCTTGTTGGGCGAGTTTTTCGCGGGTGGCGTGGATTTCCTCGTGGTTTTGGCGGATGCGGGACTCGAGTTCGGTTTTGCGTTCCTCGTTGAAGGCGGCGCGGCCGGAGGCGGAGTTGAGGGCGTTGCGGTGTTCGTTGAGGTGTTGGCGGAGTTCGGCGAGTTCGCCTTCGAAGGCGCGGGCGGCGGCGCGGGCTTCGGCGACGGCTTCTTCGCGAGCCGGGAGTTGGCGTTCCAGTTCGGTGTCGCGCACTTCCAAGCTGCGGATCGAGACGGTTAGTTCGGCGCGCTCGGCACTCAGTTCGGTGAAGCGCTTGTGGCCCAGGTGGGTGTCGAGCACACGCACGTCGGCGGCGAGCGCTTGGTAGCGCCGGGCCTTGGCGACTTGGCGGCGCAGCGAGTTCATGCGGCGCTCCTGCTCGGCGAGCACATCGGACACCCGCAGCAAATTGGCCTCGGTGTACTCAAGTTTGCGCAAGGCTTCCTTTTTCTCGCGTTTGAATTTGGTGATGCCGGCGGCCTCTTCGAACACGGCGCGGCGCTCTTCGGGTTTGGAGGAGAGGATTTGGTCGATTTGCCCTTGGGCCATGATCGAGTAGGCGGTGCGGCCGATGCCGGTGTCCATGAACAGGTCGTGGATGTCCTTGAGTCGGCAGAGTGTGCCGTTGATCCGGTATTCTGAGCGGCCATCGCGGAATACCCGTCGGCCAATCGCCACTTCGTTGAACGCCACTTTGAGCAGGCCTTCGCAATCGGCCATGGTGAGAATGACTTCCGCCATGCCCAGAGGCTTGCGCTTCTCGGTGCCGTTGAAAATAACGTCGGCCATCTCGCCGCCGCGCAGGGCTTTGGCGGAGGTTTCGCCCAGCACCCAGCGAATGGCATCCACCACATTGCTCTTGCCGCAACCGTTCGGGCCGACGATGCCGGTGACGCCTTGGGCAAATTCAAGCACTGTCTTGTCGGCGAACGACTTGAAGCCGTGGATTTCCAGAGTTTTTAAATACATGATGGAAGGAGGGGAGGGGGGGAAGCCCGAGAGGGAATGGGCGTCCACAAGGGTAGCCAAACCCACCCCGTCCGCAACCCGGAATGGCAAAATCAACTACATACGGTGGATCAATCCCGATATGGATACAAGATGTTGTGGATCGGATATTTCGGAAAACCGAAGGAAATTGCGGTTTCACGGGTATATGGCAATTTTCTCCCGGTGCATCACCTCAGAACCCACCTCAATCCGAGTTGGTCATCATCCTCGAATCCGCGTGAGCCAACAGGCACCAATGAGGCTCATCTTTCCGGGATTTTACGAATCAAGTCGAAGTTGCAGATGGTGCGTTGGATGCGGCCTGATGGGTCCAGCATAAGTGAGCCCTCCGGAGTGGCTGATATGAGGAGGTGATCTCCAGCGAGATTGAGCATTTCGTATCCCAGAGCGGCCAGATCGGCAGCGGTTTCCTGCAGGATCGTCCGGTACTGGTTGTCGTCTAGGAGGTGATGCTGATAGGCTTGGCAGGCATCCATGGCGATGGTGATTTTATACCCGTGGTGGGGCTGCTTTTGCAGAGTTTTCATATCATCGTTGAAGGATAACAGAAAATCGTATTTGCCGATGAACAGGTGGGCCAGTTGGCGTTTCTCCAATCGTGCGAGAGTGCTGCGCATGATTTCCTCCGCCTCTAGGGCGTTGAGGAGACGGTCGTTCAATGCTTGGCTGATGGTTGTGAGGCCCCAGTGTTGGTTTGCAGGGGAGTAACCGATCTCGGGATCGATGCCGCGCCAGCAGCCCCACAGCACATAGTAATCGTGATGGTCTGAGAGGATTGATTCGGGGTTTTCTTCCGGTGTGAGGTGATGCGCGGCTGCTTCGTAGCGGCGCGGATCATGATTGTAGCGGGCCATCGTAGAGCGCTGGCCGGTGCGGTAAATGGCCCGTGGATGAGTGGCGCTGATTCCGTTATGTCGGAGGGTTTCGGCAATGAGTACCTCTTCAAAGGGGGAATTGTAGCCATGCTGCACGATGGGCGAAGGGAACTCATCGAGTGGGTTGATTTCGGGCAGGATGCCAACCCTGGAGCGTTTGTAAACCAAATGAATATTATCCGGGGTGACGGAATGGTAAACCTCGTTTTTGGATGAGAGGCGAATCCGGTCGCGGCTTCGCCATTTTTCCGGGAGGAAGAAGTTGAAGAGTTTGTGATTTTTGCCAAGCACCCAGAGTTTGCCGCCGTTAGGCGTCGGGCCAAAGATATAGGGGATGGTATTTTCGGTGATGCTCGCCAGTTCGCTGGGCATGTTATTCAAATTGGAATCATCGAAGCGTTCGTAAACATGCTGCCAGTATTGTCTGCGGCGTGACAGGCCGTAGAACCGCTCATGTTCGGCGCTTCGGCGCAACAGTTCGTAATCGATGAGGGCGTACGGATATTGGTCGTTTTTGCGCAACAGATTGCCCTGCTTGTTGACCCTGAGAATGATGTGGGCGGGTTTGGTGTCTAGCACCTTGAAGCCGCTGGGAATCATGTCTTCAAAGTATGCTTTCTCCGTGAGGGTATCACAAATTTCGCGGCTCAGAGTGCCTTGTTTTAGCAGGTCATCCAAGCCGAGGCCCTTCACCCAAGAATAGACCATGATATACTGGCGGCTGATATCGAGTTCGACCGGGTCAAAATCCTCGGTTAGGGAGGTATCCTTGTCCATGACGGACTTGCTGATGCGGAAACTGTCCGAACTTCGGCCCAGTTGCCAGTCTTGGCAGACTTGGGCCGGGACGAAGATGGCGAGGGGGCGTTGGGTCAGGAAGCGTTTGTGGCGGCCGAACACGCCTTTGCGCAGTTCTAATAATTTTCCAAATTCTTCAAAAGGCCCGTTCCAGCGGGCGCTGGCGAAATCCTCGTCGGAGATGAATTTGGACCTGGACGTCAGCAACGGGTTGACGTCCTCGCCGATGCGGCAGAACTTAATCACAAGGTCCAAGCTGTGGCCAAACACTGGTTTAGTAGTGACTTTGTAGACAGCGCTTGTACCAGGCAAGCGGGTTCCGTGGTGGAAGAAATACTCATGATCGTACCAATTTTCGGGCAGCAGGCAGCGCAGTACGGGCACCCCAAAATCGGTGAGGTAGAGGTCACCCCCATTGGGTGGTTTGAGGTGTTTGTATTCGATGCCAAAGGCCTTGTATTTTTTTTCCGTGACGAGGGATTCCAAGCCGCTGAGATCCCCGAGTTGGAAGGATGTGGCATTGGGCTGCGCTGGTTTGGAGCCAGCTGAACTGGTTGGCGGAGATTGGCTCATGATGTGAACCCTATGAAGATGGGCGATGGCTGTCAATCCCGTTAGCCGCGCCCGTTAACCGCGCATTACCGTGACCACCAGCACGGTCTTGAAGCCTGCGCGCCGGAGAGTGGTGGCACAGGCTTGGGCCGTCGATCCAGTTGTTAGGACATCGTCAATGAGTACGGCCCCCGGTCCACCAGTGCTGGAGAGGTGGCGGTGGCCTGCGGAGGTGAGTGTGAAGGCGGCGTGGAGGTTGTGGAGGCGAGCCCTGCGGCCTAACATCGTCTGTGTGTCGGTGCGCCGGATGCGTTTGAGGGCGGCGAGCACAGGCAGGGAGGTGAGTTTGGAGACAACGCGGGCGATTTCGGCAGCTTGGTTAAAATTGCGGTGTTGGAGGCGTGACCGGTGGAGAGGCACGGGGACGAGTGGCCAGTTGGCGCTGAGGGCGGGGCGAAGGCGTTCGTCGCCGAATGCTTCGGTGGCCAGGCGGCCCAATTCTGCGGCCAAATGGATGGCGCGCGAGTATTTCAGCTGGTGAATGAGTTGGCGGGTGCGCTCGTCGCGCAGCATCGCCGGGCGGGCAAAGGCAAAGGCGAAGTCGAGTTCGCCACAATTGGGACATTGGAAGGGTTCGTCGATGCGTCCTTGGAACGGCTCGCCGCATTGTTCACAAAACGGCGGGGTGAGCCGCGGCAGGTCCTTGTCGCAGGAGTCGCACAGCGAACGGCCGTGTTGGAGGACTTGTTCGCACAGCGCACACTGCGGGGTATAGACGAAATCGAGCAGGCGGCCGGCGAGCTTTTGCCAGCGGTGGACCGGGACGAGCATGGCACAACCTAACGTCTCTGGCGAAGATGGCAAGCTCGAAGTGAGCTTGGTGAGTTTGGAATCTCGCGTCGAAGCCACATCAAAAATCAATGTTCATCAACCGGCAATCATCAATCGTTCGACTGAGCTCACGCCGAAGTCGTTCGACTGAGCTCACGCCGAAGTCCACTCGATACTCGCCCCGGGATTGGGGCTTCTGTCATGCAGCGCAGCAGGCTTCATGCTCGGCCCGGTTTCTCGGGGCTTGCGTTGGTGGTGGCACGGGGATATTCTGTGCGCATGGAAAGCCACGAATGGCGCGAACAAAGCGCCGAGGGACTCAGGTATTTTAGGGCGACTCATCATGGGGAGCGTTGGACGATTCTGAGCACGCTCAAGACCGACCCGGATTGGGAGAAGCTGGATCCGGCGGCGATTCCAGAGGACGTGTGGCGGGCGCTGCGCGATGTGGTTTGGCGCAAATATCAGCGCCGACGCTGTCCGTGGGAACGGGTCATGGAACTCGATAAATTCCTCGGCGACGAGCCCGCGCCTGAGGGCCGGTGAGGGATGGCGGCTCAGCCGCCGAACATTTCTGTCCAGTGGCTTCCTGAGCAACCGAGGCCGATGCGGCGCTGGCCCGTGCTGAACATGTTTTTGTGGTGGCCGGGGGAATAGAACCAAGCCATGTTGGCGGCATGGGCCTCGGCGCTGCCCATGAAGATATTTTCGCCTGAGGCGGAGGTGCCGAAGTTTTTGGCGCGATCCCAAGGGGATTTTTTCCCTGGGACGGGTGAGTTGTGAGCGAAGAATCCTTTTTCGGCCATATCGTTTGAGTGATCGCGGGCTGCATCGCAGAGTTTGGGATCAAGCACGAGGGCGTTGAGGCCCACCAGCATCCGCAATTCATTGCATTCCTCGATGCCTTTGGCTTCTTCAGCGGGAATCTTCTTATCTAGGGCGAGCTTGCGGTTTTGGGTGATGATCTTCAAATCGTTGCGCTCAAAGCCGCTGATCCCTTCAGCAGCCGATTTTTCCTCAGCTTCCAGAGGGCCGGTGGAATCAAACGGAGCAACGAAGAGGACAGCGTTGTGGGCGGCATCCCGGAATTTGGCCAAGGCCAGCACCTGTTTGCGTTGCGCCTGCAATTTTTCCCCGCCCTCCTCGATAAGTTGGGCTGGATTGGGTTCTAGCAGTTTGCGCAGAGCATCGACTGCGGGCATGCTCACGGTGGTGAGCAATGGCTTCATGGCGTCGTCTCCCTTGGCATAAACTCCCTTGAAAGCGTCGCGATGCTTGCGGATTTGCAAACGCAAATCGCCTTTCTTGCCCATCAACGTCTTCGCAGTGGCGCTCACTTGGCCCAAGTAATTGTCACGCTGGGATGGCCAGATTTTCTCAATCTGCGCACTGAGCCGCTTGAGGTCGGTTGCGGACAGATTGGCCACCGACACGATCAATCCATCAACATTTTCACCTTTGGTGGTTTTGGCTTGGAAGCTGGCTAGCAGTTCGTCGGCTGGACTTGGGGCGGCGGGCAGAGGCAGCGCCAGCAGCAGAGAAATCAGGAAGGAAAGATTTTTCACAGCGACAAGTATTCACTGCCAATCAGCGGCCTTTGGCAAGGGTATTTTTTTTGGCGGCAAGCAAGTCGCTGCCACCTTTTTAACCGATATGTTAGATGTTGTCCCCTTCGCCAACATGGAGCGATTGCAGGATCTCCTCCGGCAGCACGATGACGAGGGAATCGCCAATTTTGCGGACCTTGGTTTGGATAGGTGAGGCGTGAGAGTCGCCCCCACGCCACCGTTGTCAAGCTGTGAAGCCAGCCGAGGCGAAATTTCCCGATGTGCTGGCTTGACAACCGGAGTTTGCCTGATAGCCTCCGGCCCCGCCGGTTCGGGAGGGTTGTGCTTTTGCAATTTTCTACCGCACCGCACCTACTCATCCCCAGATCCTAACAACACGATGGCCACTAAAAAACAGGCAGTCAAATCCACTGCCAAGAAATCCGCCCCGCAAGCTGCCAAAAAGCCCGCAGCCAAGAAAGCCCCGGCCACCAAGAAGTCGGCCGCCACCCCCAAAGCGACTAAGTACGTTTACACATGGGGCGCTGGCAAAGCTGACGGCAACGGCAGCATGAAGCCGCTGCTAGGCGGCAAGGGTGCCAATCTTGCCGAGATGACCCGCATCGGCCTGCCGGTGCCTCCGGGCTTCACGGTGACCACTGATGTCTGCACATACTTCTATGCCAATGGCCGGACCTATCCCGTCCAGTTGCAGAGCCAAATGGAAGCGGGCGTCAAGAATATGGAGAAGATCATGGGCTGCAAGTTTGGCGATGCCAAGGGCATGCCGCTGCTGGTGGCCGTTCGCTCTGGTGCCCGCGACTCGATGCCCGGCATGATGGACACTATCCTCAACCTCGGCCTCAATGACGAAACGGTTCAATCTCTGGCCGCCGCCACCAAAAACGAGCGCTTCGCCTGGGATTGCTATCGCCGCTTCGTCCAGATGTATGGCGACGTGGTGCTTGGCTTGCAAAAGCTTGAGGGCGAGGATCACGAACCCTTTGAGGTGGTCATCGAGGAATTCAAACATGAGAAATACGGCAAGGATATCATCGACTCCGAACTCACCGCGCAAGACCAGATGGAATTGGTCAAGCGCTTCAAGGCACTCGTCAAGGAGCGCACCGGTCATGTGTTTCCGAGTGATCCGTGGGACCAACTGCGCGGTGCCGCCGGTGCCGTCTTCGGCTCGTGGATGAACGACCGCGCCATCGTCTATCGCCGCAAATACAACATCCCCGCCGCTTGGGGCACAGCCGTCAACGTGCAAGCCATGGTCTATGGCAACACTGGCATCACCTCCGGTTCCGGCGTTGCCTTCACCCGCAACCCGGCCAATGGCACCGACGAATTTTACGGTGAATTCCTCATCAATGCGCAGGGTGAGGATGTCGTCGCCGGGGTGCGCACCCCCGAACCGGTGCTTAATTTGAAAAAGGAAATGCCCAAGTCGTATGCGGAATTGCTCAAGGTGCGCCAGATTCTTGAGAAGCATTTCAAGGATGTGCAGGATATCGAGTTCACGATTCAGGAAGGCAAGCTGTTCATGCTGCAAACCCGCAATGGCAAACGCACCGCCGCCGCCGCACTCAAGTTTTCCATGGACATGGTGAAGGAAAAACTCATCGACTGGGAAACCGCCGTGTTGCGCAACCCCGCCGATCAGCTAGACCAACTGCTCGCCCCCATCTTCGACCTCGCGGAAATTGCCAAGGCCAAGCCGCTCGCGAAGGGCCTTCCCGCCGGCCCCGGTGCAGCCTCAGGTAAGATCTATCTGAATGCAGACCGCGCAGCCGCCGCCGAAGCCCGCGGCGAAAAGGTCCTGCTCGTCCGCAACGAAACCAGCCCGGAAGACCTTCGCGGCATGATCGCCGCCGAAGGCATCCTCACCGCCAAGGGCGGAGTATCATCCCACGCCGCTCTGGTCGCCCGCCAAATGGGCAAAGTCTGCATCTGCGGTGCCTCCGCCGTGGAAATCGACTACGACAAACTCACCGTCACCGCCTCTGGCCAGACCTTCAAGGAAGGCGACTACTTATCCATCGACGGCACATCCGGCATCGTTTACGGCGGCCAAATTAAAACCGCCCCATCCGAAATTATCACCGGCATCGTCGATGGCGATAAGGCCGCCAAAAAAACCGCGAAGTTTAAGAACTTCCTCCAACTCATGGAATGGTGCGCTCAGGCGACCAAGCTTGCCGTGCGCACCAATGCCGACACGCCCGAGCAGACACGCATCGCCATGGCCTTCGGTGCCACCGGCATCGGCCTGACCCGCACTGAGCACATGTTCTTCGAGGGCGACCGCATCGACGCGATGCGCGAGATGATTCTGGCGACCGATGTGACTGCCCGCAAGGCCGCGCTGGCCAAGCTGTTGCCCTATCAGCGTGAGGACTTCACCGGTATCTTCAAGGCGCTCAAGGGCTTCCCGGCCACCATTCGCTTGCTCGATCCGCCGCTCCACGAGTTCCTGCCCCACACCAAGGAGCAACAGCTCGACCTCTCGAAGAAACTCGGCGTCAAGGTTGATACCATCATCCAGCGCGTCGCCGACCTCCATGAGTTCAACCCGATGTTAGGCCACCGCGGCTGCCGCCTCGGCATCGCCTATCCGGAAATCACCGAGATGCAGGCACGCGCCGTCTTCGAAGCCGCCGCCGATGTGGCCAAAAAGAAAATCCCGGTCAAACCCGAAGTGATGATCCCGCTGGTTGGCTTCCAAAAGGAATTCGACCTGCAGGCCGAAATCGTCCACCGCGTCGCCAAGGAAGTGATGGCCGAAAAGAAGGTCACCTTTGAATATCAGGTCGGTACGATGATCGAAGTACCGCGCGGTGCCCTCACTGCGGACCAAATCGCCAAGGGTGCCGAGTTCTTCAGCTTTGGCACGAACGACCTCACCCAAACCGCTCTTGGCATCAGTCGCGACGACATGGGCAGTTTCCTGAATCCATACATTGAGAACGAGGTGTTCAGCAAGAACCCCTTCGCCACCCTCGATACCACCGGCGTTGGCCAACTCATGGAAATCGCCGTCGCCAAAGGCCGCAGTACCCGCCCTAACATCAAGCTAGGCATTTGCGGCGAGCATGGCGGCGATCCTGACTCCGTCAAGTTCTGCCACCAACTCGGCCTCAATTACGTGTCGTGCTCGCCCTACCGCGTGCCCGTCGCACGCCTCGCCGCCGCCCAGGCAGCCATCGAGGAAAAACGCGCCGCCAAGAAGTAAGCGCCCATCCAATTTGCCGGCGGCCCTCGGGTACCGGTTCGTTCTAACTCCCAAGCCGTCCCGTCACTCTGCGGGGCGGCTTGTTGTGTTCACGACACCTGCCAAAACAAGGACAAATCTGTTTCGACAAGCGCGTTGAGGGCGCTGAAAGCCGTTGAGCGGGAATCCGTCGCCGCAGCGACAGAGAGCCACTCTCCGACCATCGCATCATCTCGGGAAAGACATCCCCGCCAAGCTGTGTCAGCTTGACCGCTGCTGGATTTCACCTCTAAATCCCCTCCGGGGACTTCGCCCCACCCCTCTCCTCTCGGTCACGCGGGGAACATGGAAGGCGAATGGGCAACCCAACACAAAGAAATCGGCAAAAATTGCCCAGTGGCCCAATAAACAGGTGGAATTATTCCCATGAAAACCATTTCGACTTTGCTAATTGCCCTCACGGCACTCTCCGACACCAGTTGCATAACCACATACGATGCCAAAGGACACCTCATCCATCCTGTTGATCCGCGCATCGTAGTGAAAGCGGAAGATATAGGATATGCGATCAATCCAAAAGCCGATAGGCAAGGATACTATTACAAAAAACGTCACGGTTACTATTATAGCACCTACCACAACGGCTACGACTATTGCGGATATAACAAATATGGTTACGACATCCATGGCTACAACCAAGCCGGATACCAGACAACAAACCGTGATAAAGCCGGATACTATTGCCAATAGAATGACTCATCGGATCACGGGCTACTTGCTCAAAGAAAAAATTGCCCATGTTGGAGCTTGCGCAGCCGCTCATTCGCGCTTATTTCCCTGACGTGCGATGCAGGCTAGGCGCCTCCCCGTCCGCACACCCATCCTAATTTCTAACCACACGCACCACCTCACCACCATGTCTGTCCTAGTTGGCAAACCTGCCCCCTTGTTCCGCGCCAAGGCCGTCGCCGGCACCACCATCATCGAGGACTTTTCGCTCGAGCAGTTCAAAGGCCAGAGCTACGTCGTGCTGTTTTTCTACCCGAAAGACTTCACCTTCGTGTGTCCCACCGAATTGCACCGTTTCCAGGAAGAACTCGGCGAGTTTAAAAAACGCAATGTGGAGGTGGTCGGTTGCTCGACGGATTCCGAGTTTGCCCACTGGACGTGGCTGCAAACGCCGCGCCAGCAGGGCGGCATCCAGGGCGTGACCTATCCGCTCGTCGCTGATATCAACAAAACCATCTCCGAGGCCTACGATGTGCTCGCCGGCCAGCGCTCCATCGATGACAATGGCGTGGTCAGCGTCACCGGTGAACTCGTTGCCTATCGTGGACTGTTCCTCATCGACCTCGCCGGCATCGTCCGCCACCAAGTCGTCAATGATATGCCGCTGGGCCGTTCGATTGGTGAGTGCCTGCGCATGATTGATGCGCTCCAGCACTTCGAACAATTCGGCGAGGTCTGCCCGATGGATTGGAAAATGGGCGACTCCGCCATGACCCCCGACCACTCTGGGGTGAGCGCCTATCTGTCGAAGTAAGCGCCATCTGGTGGCTGCATTTCAAGACACGAAAAAGGCGGGAAGCTGGTGCTTCCCGCCCGTTGTTGAGTGGTTGAATCGGGGGATTATTTTGCTGGATCAGGCTTGGGCTGGGCACCGGCGCGGCCTGCGCCACGGCGTTTTTCCATATCAGCCTTTTGTTTGGCCTTTTGCTCATCCGTGAGCACCGCGTCGATCTCTTCTGTCTGCTTTTTCCGCAATTCGCCCATCTTCGTTTTTTCTTCGGCGGTCAAATTCTGGAACCCTTTGCTCATGAGTTCTTTCGTTGCGGCCGCGTTTTTCTCGAGGATCGCCTTGATCTTGTCCTGCTGGTCCTGAGTGAGGGTGAGTGACTGGGTCATTTGCTTGAGCCGTTCCTCAGGGCCGAAACGAGCACCGCGGGCGGCGCGCGCCGGTGGATCCCCAGCAGGCTTATCTTGAGCGAAGCTGGTGGATGGAAGGGTGAAAAGCGCCGCAGCTGCGACGCACAAACTGAGTGTGTAGTTCTTCATGCGTGAACGGAAACCCGCCACGTCGCCTGAGGTTGCACAGAAAAATCATTTTTTTTGTAGCAGGTTGCGTCCGTTTCGCCTCCGAAATCGCTCAAGAGATGGCATGGCAAGAGCCTGCGGTTATCTCGGATGAGAGCCGGGAAATTAGGCAATCCGTGGCGGTTTCAGATCGTCATTCTTCCCCAATAGGCAGGGTCACCTGTAGGATGCAGGCATGGGGTTGGGCTTGCATGGGTTTGGCATCGCGAGGCAGCAGCAAGAAGCTGCCTTTGCCAAAACTGCGGCCGCCCGCACTCGCCAAGTTTCCGTCCACCACCACAATGATGGAGAATTTTCCGGTTTCAGGGTTGGAGATAGAGTCACCGTCTGAAAGAATCTTTCGCGTGGTCTTAAAATACTGGCAGGCAGCCAAAGTGTCGCCTTGGGGTACATCCATGGCCGGTTCGTAGTCGTTGAAGTCGATGCTGGCGAGCGACGCTGCGACGTGGAGTTGGCGGGGTTTGCCATCGAGGCCGCAGCGGTTCCAATCAAACACGCGGTAGGTGGTATCTGAGTTTTGTTGGATTTCGTGGATGAGAAATCCCGCGCCGATGGCGTGCAAGCGGCCCGATTTGATTAGGACAGACTCGCCGGGCCGGGGCGTGATGGAGTGGACGCAAGCCGCTACCGATCCGTCTTGGATGGCCCGTTCGAATTCCGGCCGAGTTATCCCGGCCTTGAGTCCGACATAGAGTTTGGCTCCCGCTGTGCAATCGGCGATGTACCACATCTCGGTCTTGGGTTCGCCTCCCAGGTTTGCTGCGAGTTGGGCCGGGGGATGGACTTGCAGTGAAAGATCGTCACGGGCATCGAGCACTTTTATTAACAGCGGGAATCGAGAGTGTTTCTCAAACCCCTCGCCGAATACTGTAGCGCGCTGCTCACTCCAGAGTTGATGCAAGGACATCCCGGCAAACTCCCCCTCATCGACCACGGACTGCTCCGCTTCCCGGTCCACAATCTCCCACGACTCCCCATACGGCAGATTAGCCGTGGGTAGCTCGCGGCCATAGATGCGTTCCAATTCGCGCCCTCCCCAAACCCGTTCCATGTAAAGCGGCACGAAAGTCAGCGGTTCCATGCCGCATTAGATACCTCGTCCGGTGCCCTCTGGCAAGCGGCGAAATGCTTTCCGGGGAGGCGGCGTTCTCACCGCGAGTCTGCGCGCCGCAGTGGCCGTGCTCGAACTGTCATTCCCTTCAATCAGCGGCGACGGGTCCATGCATCGTTGGCGTAGCGCACCCGGACCAAGTCTGAAATACGGGCAGTAGGAACCATGAAATCGCACAGATGCCAGTCCGCTGCCAATCCCGCAGCGAGGAATTCGGCCCGTTGCTGCGACGTCACCTCGGCGCAAGAAAGAGACACCGATCCTTGGTGCAGCAGGCCGTGGCGTGTTCGCCGCTGGCCAGCACCAGCGAGTTTTTGGCCATCAGCGGTGACTAGGTCGTGGCTGACCGGGTTATCAAAGCACATGGCGTCACCGGTTTGAGCCTCGCCTGCACTCAGGCGAACGCCTCGCAGTTCGTTCTGCAGTGCTGCCACCAGCGCCTCGTGAATCCACCGGTAACTCTCCGCTCCTCGCCTCGTTGCCAGCACTTCACTACTGGGAGCCACCACCGTATATGTCCAATCCAACCGGTGATCGACCACTCCGCCACCGGTCCATCGCCGCACCCAGTCCACACCCGGTAGCGCATTTCGAGCTTGCTCCAAACCGCCGAAATACCCAAGAGTTCCCCACTCGCCTTCCCACTGATAGACTCGCAACACCGGTGCCACCGCCGTTTCCAGCAGCCACTCGTCCACCGCCATCGCCTCCGGGCCATGGCGTCGAACCGGATCAATCCACACCTGCAATTGTCGGAAAATCACGCCCGTGTATAGCCTGCTGAGCCATATCCCTACAACCCGAAAAGTCACAAAATATACGCGTGAGGCACCGCTGAGCGCTTGCTCTGACTGGCAGCAGGCGGTCAATTATTCTTCGCCACCCACAGCGGCGAGCGAATCCAACATGGCTTTTTTAAGCATCTCCCAGCGCCATGGGCGGCCTTCCAGAAAAAACGTCTGTGCCACCTTGAGACGCAACAAACCGTAGCCCTTCTCCGGAAACCGCGCCCCCAAATCCGCCGCCAACGCGGAACCCTTCACCCCCTTGTGATGACTGACGTCCAAACCCATCGACAATAACTCATCGCGCCAAGCGGCTGCGGTGGATTCACCCAAGCCCCCGGGTGTGAAAGATTCCAAGACGATTTTCCCTGCGGGTCCGCCCACTGTGCGCACCATCACA
The DNA here is from genome assembly GCA_903827375.1 of Akkermansiaceae bacterium. Taxonomy (GTDB): domain Bacteria; phylum Verrucomicrobiota; class Verrucomicrobiia; order Verrucomicrobiales; family Akkermansiaceae; genus Luteolibacter. The sequence goes on along the minus strand of CAIKHZ010000187.1, from coordinate 28,574 downwards.
TGCCATATCGCCGAATGGCGGCGCAAATCCTCTTCGATGCGCAAGCGCAGCGCACTGCGATAGGCCACTTCCTCTCGCTCCACCAGTTTGATGCGGCCCGCTTCGGGGATTTTCTTCGAAAAGCGGCTCCACCGGGCATCTCCGTCGGCATCCAGATCAATGAGCAAACGCGTGCGCTGACCGTGCACCAACGGCGTGCGAAATCTCATCGAGAACCCTTGGGCTAAATTCAAGGCACCCGGATCCCAGCCGGCTGGCGATGTCACCAGATCCCCCGCCCTTTGAAAAAATTCCCGATAGGCTTCGGGCACCGCACAGGTCGCATATTCACAACTGAAAAGTAATGCCCGCATGAATGATGGTTTCGCTCTCGCAAAAGAGTATGGAACGGATTGTCCCTCGCCGCAATCCCCGATCTCGCCCTAACCCAATCTGAAAGACCCGAGTTTTTACCCACGTTTTTCCCTTGTAAGTTCCTTCTTAAATTCTAAAAGACGGCAGGTATTCCTCTACAATTATGAAATGGATCATTGGCATCTTGGGTTTCACCGCTGCGCTTGCTGGTTACTTGAAGTATCCTTCGATGCGCTATCAGCTCACCGGGTTGTCGCAAAGCGTGCCTGCCAAACCGGCCGCCATCAAGCCATCCGCAGCGCCAGCTGCAGATTCCCCCACCACGCCGAGCCCCACCACGCCGAGCCCCACCACGCCGAGCACCACCACGCCGAGCACCACCACGCCGAGCACCACCACGCCGAGCACCACCACGCCGAGCACCACCACGCCGAGCACCACAGCGCCGAGCACCACAGCGCCGACAGCGTCGGCCATCGACTTGGCGAGACTCACCCCGGCGCAGCTGCCGACCCAAGTCACCCTCAAGATTTCCACCGAAGTAGGTGACGCCACCGGCCTGAAAATGAAAATCGACCCCGGCAGCCGCCTTACCTTGGTCCGCATTGAGGGGGATCAAGTGGTTGTTAGTCCGGGTTCCAGCCCGTTTGAAGGCCGGGTGCCGGTGAGTGGCACCGACCTGATGGAGCAACTCGCGGCCAATCCACAACTGGCACCATCACCTCAGGTCCCGGCTGGTCAAACAGCACCGCAGTCCGGCACCTCAACCGAGCCCAATGTGACGCCGCCCCAAGCTGGCACGAATGCCGTCCCTGCGGTGGTGCCGCAGTCGGGCACTCCGGCCGACGCCGTGGAGGTGATGAAATCGCATCTTCGCGGCGGTGCCATCAAGGAATTTACTTTCGAGCAAGTTCAGGAATGGAAAGCCGAGCCCGATGAGGTGATCAACGCCGAGACCTATCAAATCGGCCTGGTTCGCTATACCCAGGAAAGCATTTTCGGGGTAAAGACCATTGAGGCCAAAGCTCTCATGCAAGGCGGCAGGGTGGTTCGCTGGATTTGGCCAAAAAATCCCAGCGCCGAGATTAAATAAAGCCTTGTTGCCAAAATATGCGTGCCATCAAGGACTGGCTGGTGTCTGTGCCTTGATTGCGGGCGGGGATGGATACTTGTCATGCAAGCGCTGCCAGTAATCCTTCCAGTATCCGTCATAGTAGTCCTGCGCCGCTGTGTCAATGTGCTCGAGCTTGACGACTGTGGGAGCGCTGGCGGGATCGTACCCGGCCAGATGCCCGCTGCCGGCCCGCTCGCGGGGTGACACAAAGCGCCAGGAACCGTCGCCTAACACATCAGCGATGAGAGTGGCCAATTGTGGATCGTAGGTCTTGAACGCAGCGCGGGTGTGGATGTGGTTGTGGTCGTGGTCCATCGTCCGATTGGTATCATACCAATCCTGCACGCCCTCGGCCCAGTACTCTGCGGCATTCGTACCAGCATAACATTGCTTCGGCCCGCCAAACACAATGAGAACCTTGTCATCGCCGCAGACCTTTACATCCGCTTGGCACGGTTTGCCATTCACCAGGATATCGCCGCCATCGAGGCATTGCCGGAGAAAGCCGGGGGATTGCGCGGGGAACGACTTCACTAGCGCGTCTAACAAGCTGACCGGCGTCTTGCCCGTCACCCGCCGGAACTTCTGCGCCGCATAGCCGTCGTTGTAAATCCCGATCTCCTTGGCATGCTTGAACGCTGCGGCGAGCCGCTGTTGCAACCCGTCGTCGAAGCCTGCGCCGTCTATCACATGGCCAAATTCATGCACCAAAATACTCTCCAACTGCATCCCTCCCTCATATTCCATGACGTCCTCCTCAGAGAACAGGACCGTGAGCCGATCGTTAGGCGAACTGAGTGACCCGCGGTTTCGCCAGTTATAGAAATCGAGGTCCTTGCCCGTTTTATCGGACCGGTATTGAGGCAATTCAGACACCAATTCGGAATGGCCCACCAGCACACACAGCACCTTGTGATCACGGATGCGCTGCGCAATGGCCGGCTTGACGTCGCTCATGATCTTGTCAAACAGATAGGCGGCCTCCTGATGGACGAGGTCGGGCACTTTCTCGGAAGTGGCGATAAGAATGTTTTGAACAAGGGTGCTTTTTTTATAGAAAGTGGTGTCCAGTTTGTATTCCGCTGCCTGTTCGGCGGTCACAGGCATGACTTGGAATGGGGGTTGGGCGGCACTTGGCGAGGCGCTGCCCAGCGACAAGAGGCCGCACAGGGAGAACATCGCAAGACGGGGTGAGTTGAGGATATGCATGATAGATTCGAGGTGGGCAATTTTGTGAGCGGCAGGACTCTGAGCCCACATACGGGCGTTGTCCAGCATCCCTTGGCGCAATGTTGTGCCGACCTTCCGCCTATCCGCCTTTTGCAAACCGTGCTTGAAAGATAGCCACCGCACAGCAAGTATCGGCAGACGCGCCCGGCTGTAGATCCACTCGGCCACTCCCGCAACTCCCTTGAAATATCTGCAAAAACCACCCACAAAACAACCTCCCACATGACTGCCATCGGCACCTCAACCCTCAAGTCACTATTCGCCGCGACGCTGCTGTATTCCATGACAGCTCCGCTGCACGCCGCCGCCCCGAATGCCAAAGATCTGGACGCCGCGATCAAATCCGGCGATTTTGCCGGATATCTGACCAACCTTGACGCCTTCCTCAAGCCCTCCGGAACCTTGGCAGAAGCCCCTCTGCTGGCCATGCTCAAGGATCCAGCTTTTCTCGCAGCCTTGGACCAACGGCAGTTCATCGCCAAAACCGGAGCCGACAAACTGGCAGCTTTTGCCAAGGCCGATGCAGCCAACCCGGCATTCCTGAGCTGGCTGATGACCAACACCCAGGCGCTGGATTTGTATTTGGAAGGGGTTGTGCCCATCGGTCTAGCCGCCAGAGAAGATAATAGTTATGGTCTGTCCACCTCCCCCTTGGAGATCTGGAAAAAAATCCTCGCCGCCGATCCGGATGCCAAGGACGGCTTGAATTTAAAACTCGCCATTGCCACCGCCATTCTCCCGCCGGGCAGCGTCAATATCGGTGCCGGCGGTGCCAAAACCCCCGCCGAACCCGTGTCGCGCTACCAACATTACAAGACGGCCCACAACAACAAGGAATTGTTTCCCAGCTTCGATCATCTCACCGTCTGGGAACTCTCCAAAGTCGTCTGCTCCGGGGCATCTAACGAGGATCTGGCTTGGGGCCGACAAATGATCAACACCTGGCGGCCCGACCTGCGTAAGAACGAATTGGTGGTCAATTCCACCAGTGAGGTATGGCGGCGCAATTCACCCATCGACTTCAATGGCTCCTTCAAGAACGTGCTGGCTGGCGGCGGCAAATGCGGCCCGCGCTCGTCGTGGTCGGTGTTTATTTGTCAGGCCTTCGGAATTCCCGCCATCGGCGTCGGTCAACCCGCTCACGCCTGCGTCGCCTACAAAACTGCCTACCCAATGACCGAACCCCAGCCCGGCAGCGCCTGGAAAGTCGGCTACGGCCGCGGTTGGCAGGTGTCTCACCTCGAAGGCATGGGCGGGCTCGACTTCATGGCTGCGGTGCAGGATCGCGAACACAGCGCCGAATTCACCCAAGTGGAACACCTGCGCTGGCTGGCAGCCGCCCTGAGCGCCCCAGCGAAAACCAGCGTGATGGAAGTGGCCCACAAAATCCAAAAATCCCTCAGTTCCCTCAAGACCGATACCACCGCCTCACTCAAACCGGAAGAAGCTGAAAAGGAAGTAACGGCAGCGGTCAAGGCGGCCACTGCAGCCGCAGCGCAAGCCCCCGTGAAGCTCACCGCAGGTGCCACCCGCATTCAGGCTGCGGTCTTTTCCAAGATGGCCGGTGCCAACGTGTTTGATTGTTTCACCGGCGGCAAACAGCTCAATTTCGGCAAAAGCTTGGATAACAGCTGGGTCGAATATGTCCTCGATGTTCCAGCGGCCGGCAGCTACGTCGTGACGATGAAAGCCGCCGCCGCCAACGTTGAACAGGTTCTCAATCTCAAAGTTGGGGAGGGCGAAGCTGTCACCGTCAAGGTGGCGTGGAGCACCGGTCTCTGGGACATGACACCGGCTGCGGAACTCAAGCTTGAAAAGGGTCTGCAGACGTTGCGCCTATCCGCTCCAAACCAACGCGCCGTGTCCATCGAGTATCTGGAACTCAAACCCAAGGGCTGAATCCTAAACCCTAACAACTCCCGTCCCCTCTCATTCCCGCCGGTCGCTAGCTCGACTCGGCGGGGCCGTCAGCGGCGGTGGCAGCGGGCCGGTGCCGGAATCGCCGAGGGCCGCTTGGCTGCGGATCGCTGAGGCAATGGCGATGGTCAGGCACTGGCGGTAGGCGGGTTTACTCAGAAGGCGGGCCTCAGCGGTGTTGCTGAGGTAGCCACCTTCCACCAGCACGCATGGGATTTCTGGGTTGCGGGTGAGGCGCAGACGGCGGCGAACCAACCCGCGATTGGTCATTGGCCCAGGGCACATCTGGGTCAGGGCGCGTTGGAGGCGCAGCGCCAGGCCGTGGCTATCGACCCGCCAAAAGTAAGTTTCCGGGCCGCGCAAATACCCTGGACCGCTGTTAAAATGAATACTCACTAGCACCGCGTCGCCCTGACGATTGGCGCGCGCTACCCGCTCGTCGAGTTCTACAAAGGTATCGTCGCTTCGCATCAGGATCACATGAAAATCCTTTGCCAACTCCGTGCGAAGCCGCTTCGCCACGTCCAAAGTGAGATTTTTTTCCAGCAGCCCGGTGGATTTGCTCGGAGCTCCGGAATCCTTGCCGCCATGCCCCGCATCTAATATAATCGTCTTAAACCCTCGCGGCCCCGCTCGGTGCCCCCAGTAATCGCGACCCACAGCTGCCACCACCGGCCTCCCCTCAGTCCGCTCCAGCCCCTCCCCAGTCCCCTCCGGCAGCATCGAACAGGACCCCAACAGGACCAGCGCACCAAGCCCTGAAAATGGATAAAGCAAACGTGTCATCCGAGCCACCCTGCCACGACACCCGCCCCGAGGCAAAGCCAATCACACAGAGTGCCAATTGGACAGAGTGACAGACAAATTGTCATTAGCAGGGCGGGAGACCGGTCGGCGACTGCATTTGTGACAGGAATTATCCGCCGCTGACACGTCGCCAAACTTGACATTGAGCCGCTGAGCCAATCACCTTCGGGCATGGCCACCAAGCAAGTATCTATCTTCGAAGAGAGGAAACTTGAATTTGAGGCGGTCACGGCGTGGTCCATGATTGTTCTGCTGCCAGTCCATGGTTCCCAGATCCAGGCCAGACGACCCTTATGAGTCACAAGAGCACCCGAATAGCCGCGATGATTGCATCCTTCCAGGGACAGGAGATGGATGCGCATTACCTCGGTTTTTTTGACTGCTTCAACCGGCAGATGTTTTACGAGGCGCACGATGTGCTGGAGGACATTTGGCTGGCCGACCGTCACGGCGCGAACGGTGATTTTTACAAGGGTCTCATCCAATTGGCTGGAGCTTTTGTGCATCTGCAAAAGAGTCGGCTGCGGCCGTCTGCTGCCCTGTTCAAGCTGGCGCGAACGAACTTGGAAAAGTATCCAGGAATCCACGAGCAGCTCAATCTGGTGGCGGTCCTGGCGATGATTTCAGACTGGCAGCAACGGTTGGAACAAGGCCAGTTTCTTCTCAATCCGCTGGCCACACACGCGGCACCGGAAATGAAGACGCAGAGGAGTCATCCCGACGGCCAGTAATGCACGGGCATCGACGGTCACAGTGCCGGATGCATCGTGCTTGCCAAGGCGCGGGTCAAGCTGTTGATTGGGGCGCGATGCTGACCGTCGGAATTCTAGCAAACCCAAAGATGGCTGGAGCGCTGCATGCCTTGCGTGCTCTGCAAGCGGCGCTGGAGGCGCGTGGCTGCCGCTGCGTGCTGGACCTGCAAACCGCCACCATGGCCGGGGAAGCCGGGGGCATTCCGGCCTGTGAGTTTGCCACATGCGTTGATTTGGCGGCGGTGCTCGGCGGCGATGGGACAATGCTTGACGCGGTTTCCCGGCTAGGGGATTTTTCCAAGCCGGTGGCCGGCATCAACATTGGCCGCCTCGGGTTTCTCACCAGTTGCACGGATGCCGAAGTGGATGGCTTCGCCGCCGCCGTCAGCGAGGGCCGCTTCACCACCAGCGTGCGCTCGTTGCTGGAGGCGACGATTTTCCACGGCGAGAGAGTGGGGCTGTCATTCGTCGCGCTCAATGAAGTGGCCCTCGCCCGCGGCGAGACCGGTCGCCTGGTGGCGGTGCGGGCCAGCGTCAACGGCGAACTGCTCAATCACTATCGCGCCGACGGCTTGGTCGTGGCCACGCCGACGGGCTCCACCGCCTATTCGCTCTCGGCCGGTGGCCCGCTCATTGAACCGGCGGCGGCGGTGTTTGTCATCACGCCCATTTGTCCGCACAGCCTCAGCCAGCGCTCATTGGTATTGGCCGACGATGCGGAGGTGGAGATTGCGCCGGAGGCTGCCGATAGCGGGCCGATGCTCTTTACTGCCGACGGGCGTGACTCGACCCGCATCGAGAGTGGCGACCGCATCAAAGTGAGAAAATCCAGCAGATCGCTGCATCTATTGCTGCTGGAGGACCGCTCGTTTTATCAAGCGCTGCGGCAAAAATTGCTCTGGCAAGGGTTGTGACGGCCGATCCCGGGTGAAGTGGTCACCTCATGCCGCACGGGCACGGCTGAAAGTGCATTTTTCCGAGCAATGACGACTATCCGTCGTTTTGGTGCCGACTGGAGCAGGTGTGCGGCAGCCATCGTTGGCGGCAGCACTTGCGTCAGTTCGCTGGTCCACCGTCTGCTGCGCGACGCCAAGGAGCGGCGGACTCTTGCTGCACAGGAGCGGGCGTTGGATGCGGAAAATGAAAAGGTTAAGAAGTGAATGAGGCGGCTTGCGGACATGACTTCTATCAATCTGAATTGCAAACTTGAAGGACCCCAAACTTCTATCCACAATCCTCGATCCTTACTACGGCTGGGTGATTTTGGCGCGGAGGAAACCTTTGCCGGGGAGTCCATTGGAGGCGTCCAGGCGGAATCGGCGGTATTCCCAACCGGTGGGCAAGGCGGGCAGGCCGGTGGGCGCAGCGGTTTCAGTGACTACGCTGTTAGGGAAATTCAAGTCCAACGACCCTTCGATGGTGTACGTGATGTCGTCCACGGTGGCAGTCGGCGAGGGCGAGCCGGTGAAGATGGGCGAACCGGAACCGTTGCGCACCGCCAGGGTGAGCGTTAGTTCCTTCAGGGCGTCGCTGTCGGTGTCCTCGATGGCGCTGACCTGGTAGCCGGTGTTCGCTCCGTTCAGCGGATCGCCGTGGAACGCGAATTCGGCTAGGTTGGTAACCCCGTCGCCGTCGGGGTCGCCGGTGGCGGTGGCGTCGGCTGTTGAATTGATCGCGGTGATGTTGGTCTGTGCCCAGGCGTTGTAAGGGGCAACGACGGCAATCGGATTGGTTAGATTCTGGCCTGTGGGATCCACGTAGATGTCGTCGAAATAAAACTCGGTGGTTCCGCCGCCGCTGGACTCCAGGAACATCAGTCCCTTCAGCATCACGCCCACGCTGCTGTTCATGAAGGTCTGCACTGGGCCGATCGCGTTGGACAGCAAGGTCTGGGCGATGGGGGAGGCACCTTCCTTGGCGGCGTAAACCTTGAAGGTCGGGCCGGAGGGGGTGTTGGAGGCGACATACCAGAAGTCGTACCAGACGTTTCTAGTCATGGAGGTAAAGTTAGATGTGGTGACCGGCGAGTTGGACGAGCCGCCGCGTTCATTCAAGGAACCCTGATAGTACACGGACGCTTGACGCTTGCTGGTGTCGGTTGATATATCGTTTTCAAGATACATGCCGAAATTGGTGCTCGCAGTGGTTCCCACCATCGCACGAAAGAAAACCGTGCCCTTATTGCCGACGGTGATGTAGTTGGCCGCGCCAAAGTCGATGGCGGTTCCATCGTTGTTGCCGACAGCGGTTTTGACCATCGAGCCCACCATGTTGGCGGGATTCTGCGGGTCAACGGCGACCGTGAAGTCGGGGTTGGCCGCCCACTTCGGGTTGTACATGCTGAGCTGCGTACCGGTGGTGCCGGTGTTGAAGTTTTCCACTAGGCTGAACCCCGACGGTGCGGTGTAGGTCACCAGCACTGAGTCGGTCGAGGTCACTGCTGTCGGGGTGGCGGAGTCGGTCACGGTCAGGGTGTAGGTTCTCGTTTGACCGGGAGTGGCGCTGGGATTGGCCGAGTTCGGGTTATCCAGGCCGTCGGTCGGTGACCAACTGTAGGTATAGGGAGGCACGCCACCGATGACGGCCGGGCTGCCGCCGATGGTCACCGATGGGGTATCCGGGGTGACGGTCTCGTCGATACCGGCATTGGCCACCAGAGGCGGGATTGTGAAGGTGACGGTCACCGGAGAACTGATCGCTGTCGCCGGTGTCGGAGCCGAGTCGGTTACCGTCAGGATGTAGGCGGTGGTGGTGGTGGGCGAAGCGGTGGGATTGGCCGAGTTCGGGTTATCCAGGTCGGTGGTGGGTGACCAATTGTAGTTGTAGGGAGGCACGCCACCGGTGGCGCTCGGGCTGCCGCCGATGGTCACCGAGGGAGTGGCCGGGGTGACGCCCTTGTCAACACCGGCAATGGCCACCAGGGGCGGGATCGTGAAGGTGACCGTGGTCGTTTGGTTCACGGTGACGCTGTCGGTGGTGTCGGTGGCGGTGAAGGTCGGCGTACCGGTGGTTGAGGATTTCACAGTGAAGGTCACCACGCCTGAGCTGTTAGACGCTCCCGAGGTCGCTGAAACCGTGTCGGTTGGGCCCCGGTTGGATGCGAGTGTGACGGTTTTGCCCGCGACGGGGTTGCTGTTGGCATCGTTCAGAGTGACCGCAATGGTGGAGGTGGTTGAGCCGTCGGCGGGAATGGAAGACGGCGAAGGCGACACCGTGGACTGCGCTGCGCTCACCGCGCCCGCCGTGAACGTCACCGTGGCCGTTGGCGTAACGGTCACGCTGTCGGTGGTGTCGGTGGCAGTGAATACGTCGGCACCGGCGGTAATGGATTTGACCGTGAAAGTGGCAACTCCGGAACTGTCCGTCGTTCCCTGGGTGGTGTTGACGGTCGGCATTCCGGGACCGGAGGTTTGGGCCAAGGTCACGGACTTGCCCGGCACCCCGTTGCTGTTGGCATCCTTCAGGGTGACCGTGACTGTGGAGGTGGTTGAGCCGTCCGCAACAACGGACGCCGACGAAGGCGTCACCATGGACTGCGCTGCGGTCACCGCGCCTGCCGTGAAGGTCACCGTGGTCGGCAGTGCCACGGTCACGCTATCGGTGGTGTCGGTGGCGGTGAAGTCATCTGCACCGGCCGCTATGGATGTGACCGTGAAGGTCGCCACGCCGGAACTGTCCGTCGTACCCTGAGTGGTGGAGATGGCCGCTGTTCCCGGACCGGAGGTTTGGGCCAAGGTCACGACCTTGCCCGGGACCACGTTGCTGGAGGAATCCTTCAGGGTGACCGTGACAGTGGACGCTGTTGAGCCGTCAGCAGGAACGGAAAGCGGCGAGGCCGTCACCGTGGATTGCGCCGCAGTTACCGCGCCGACGGTGAAGGTAATCGTTACCGTTGTGTTCACGGTCACGTTGTCGGTGGTGTCGGTGGCGGTGAACACATCGGCACCGGAGGTGGTGGACATGACCGTGAAGGTCGCCACGCCGGAAGCATCCGTCGTTCCCTGAATGGTGGTGATGGTTGGCGATCCAGGACCGGAGGTTTGAGCCAAGGTCACGGCCTTGCCCGAGACCCCGCTGCTATTGACATCCTTCAGGGTGACCGTGACGGTGGAGGTGGTTGAGCCGTCGGGAGGAAGGGAAGGCAATGAGGCTGTTACCGTGGACTGCGCCGCAGTCACCGCGCCTGCCGTAAAGGTGACGGTCGCCGTTGCCGTCAGGGTCACGCTGTCGGTGGTGTCGGTGGCGGTGAACACATCGGCACCGGCGCTGGAGGACTTGACTGTGAAGGTCGCCACGCCGGAAGCATCCGTCGTGCCCTGGGTGGTGGTGATGATCGGCGATCCCGGCCCGGAGGTTTGGGTCAAGGTCACGGTTTTGCCCGGGACGGCAGCGCTGTTGCTGTCCTTCAAAGTCACGGTAACCGTGGAAGGGGAGTTGCCATCCGCCGCCACAGAGCTTGGGGAAGGTGCCACCGTCGAGTTGTCGGCGCTGGCCACCTGGCTCGGGTTAGTTAGATTCAGGTTGGTGGGATCCACGAAGATGTCGTCGAAATAGAATTCGGTGGTCCCGCCGCCGCTGGACTCCAGGAACATCAGCCCCTGCAGCACCACACCCACGCTGCCGTTCATGAAGGTCTGCACGGAGCCTGCCGTGTTGGACAGCAAGGTCTGGGCGATGGGGGTTGCGCCTTCCTTGGCGGCGTAAACCTTGAAGGTCGGGCCGGTGGAGGTGTTGATGGCGACATACCAGAAGTCGTACCAGACGTTCTTGGTCAAGGCGGTAAAGCCCGTTGTGTTGACCTGCGTGTTGGAAGAGGCGCCGCGTTCAACAAAGGAGGTAGCGGTGTTGTAGTAAGTGCTTGCTTGACGCTTGCTGGTATCGGTTCCAATGCCGTTTTCGAGATACATACCGAAATTGGTGCCCGCAGTGGTTCCCACCATCACGCGAAAGAAAACCGTGCCCGTATTGCCGACGGTGATGTAGTTGGCCGCGCCAAAGTCGATGGCGGTTCCGTCGTTGTTGCCGGCACCGGTTTTGACCAGCGAGCCCACTTTGTTGGCGGCATTCAGCGGGTCAACGGTGATTTTGAAGTCGGCGTTGGCCGCCCATTTTGAGTTGTACGTGCTGAGCTGCGCACCGGTGGTGCCGGAGTTGAAGTTGTCCACCCGATTGAACGCCGCCAGCGCGGTGTTTGCGCCGAGTCCGAGGGACATGAGCAAGGCGATCATTGATGAGGCACAGCGGTGCCGGGAATTGGGCAAAGAATTCATGGGTTTTTTGGGTTTTGACTGGTGACTGTTAGGGATATGCTTTTGACGTGAGGTCAATGAAAGAGCCGGTGATCGGACCGGAGGGCGGGAAAAAAGGGTTTGCGGAGGGAAACGGGGAGATGGGTAAACACTGAAAGAAAGAATGGACTCTGGCCCGCGCGTTTTCGACGAATTTGGGTAAGGGGCGGGAGTTTACAACTAAAATCATGGGAAGACTCCTCAAGCACGAAAATAGCTTTCCAATCCGCTTTGCCAAGGATTTTTGTAAAATTGTCGGGCAGCGGATTTTCGGAGCGACTCGAGCGGAGGTGATGCTTCAGCCCGTGAATCTCTTACATCTCGAAACGCTACTACGCGATCATTCGGCCTCTGGCAGGATTGGCCGGTTGGCAATGGCTCGCAGCCTCGCATTTGGTGACAAAAACATGGCTCGAAACGTGGAGGCATTTCTTTGAAGAATCGTTTTCGATTTGGCAATGAATGCCCTTGATTGGCAGCACCAATATGGCAGATGTGTGACGGATGAAGCCATTTCGGACAATTGATTCGACATTGCCGGCTCACTGCGGCCTGATTTGCGGCGTGCCGACTGTTCAAATCAAATACCAAACATTCCATCCATCGATCTGGCCAAAAATGATTGGCGAGGTTTCGCGCGACGCCATGCCCGGCGCGCTGGTGCAAGTGCTCGGCAAAGAAGGTACCCCATTCGGCTGGGGCCTGTGGAACCCAAAATCACGGATGCCATTGCGGGTGGTCAGCCACTCGTTGGAACCCGTTGACGAGACGTTTTTCACTGCGGCCATTCGCCGAGCCGCCGGGCTGCGCCGCGAGATCCTCAAACTCGACGCCGATACCGATTCGTACCGGGCGATCCATGGCGACGCGGATTTTCTACCCGGCATGGTCGCCGACAAGTTTGCCGACGTGCTCTCGGTGGAAATCACCAACCTTGCCGCTTGGCAGCGCCTGCCGCAGTGGTTGCCGCTGCTCCACGAGTGCTTCGGGACCCGTCGCCAAATCATCAGTGTGGACCCCGATCTCGCCCGCGTCGAAGGCATTCCACGGGTTGGCGGGGCAGTTTCCGACAACGTGCGTTCCGTCAAAATCCGCGAACACGGGATCCGCTACGAGGTCGATTTTAGCCAAGGCCACAAAACCGGTTTCTTCTGCGACCAACGCAACAACCGGAAAAACTTTGGCGCGCTGGCGAGCGGCCGAAGCGTGCTGGATTTGTGTTGTTATACTGGCGGCTTTGCCATTGCTGCGGCTCTCGGCGGTGCCAGCGATGTCTCCGCAGTGGATCTGGATGAGACCGCCGTTGCGATGGCCAAGCGCAATGCCAACCTCAACTCCGCAAAGGTCAAATTCACCCATGCCGACGTGTTCACCTGGTTGCGCACAATGATCGAGAACGGCCGCAAATGGGACTTGGTCGTCGCCGATCCGCCGAAATTCATCCACGGTCGCGAAGACGAGCTCGGAGTCGCCAAATACGCCGATCTCAACAAGCTTGCGCTGCAACTCGTCGCCCCCTCCGGACTCTTCGTCACCTGCTCTTGTTCCGGGCAGTTGGGGGCGGGCGAGTTCGAGAGAATCGTCATCACTTCCGCCCACCGCCGCGACCTTCGCCTCCAAACGTTCGACCGCACCGGTGCCGGCCCCGACCATCCCACCCTCTCTAACTACCCGGAATCCCGTTACCTCAAGGTCCTCTGGTCAAGGGTCATCTCATAAATCCTGCTCAATTGCCTTGAGCGTTAGAAACAGCTCATTCGAGCGGCGCTGACGCGGCTCGAGCGCTCGTTTCTCACCAGCCAGATGGCGGCGGATGGCAGCCAGCGAATCCGCATAATCCTGGAACACGATGCGCAGGGCTTCCTCGTAGTCCGCTCGCAGGGTGCTGGCATACGCACCACAGGTGTCTAACAAACGTTCGTGAAACTCCCCAATCAGCGACTTGCGAGTGAGCCGGGCAATAAGCAGGCCGGCCAAACCGAATACTGCTGACAAGCCGCAGAACACCGCTGCGACCCATGGCAGTGCCAACGCCCCACAAGTGGCCCCGGCCGTCAGCAACCAGAGAGTGGTGAACGTGAATGATTTGAGGGCGACGTTGCGGCGCAACAGGTCCTTGCCCAACTGGTGGCGCACATTCAGATTGCCAATCCCTTGGCTGGCCGCCCGTCCGAGGCGCTGCACGAAACGCCGCCGCGCCACGGCCAGAGTGTCATCGAGTTGCACCGCGTCACCCAGGTCCACGCCGAGGGCTTGGCGCACACGGGCCGATACCTCGTCCCAGTGGTTGCGGCAGGCATCAGCAACTTCGGCACCGTCCGTTTGGGCCACGGCTTCCACAGTCGCCTGAAGCCGCGCGACAATAACGGCTTCCATTTCCTGCCCGGTGCGGTCTCCAACGAAAAGCCGCCAGACCGAACGCAGCGCCCCTAACCGCTTGCCTAGCAATTTTGCCACGCCCACCGACTCGCTTTGAAACACCTCGGCCACCCCGGTGAGATGGCGCGGCAGACGGCTGAGGAAATGCTCGCGCATCCCGTCGATTTCCCGCTCGATGGTTTCCAACATGTCACCATTGGCACGGATGCCGCGGGTTAGACCATCGATTTGCACATCGACACAGCGCAAGGCGGCGGCGGCCTGAGCCCACGAATTTTTTAACAAAGTCAGGCGTGATGGGGAGGAGCACACCTTGAGGGAGATGAATTCCTCGAGGGCAGGATAACCGCTGGCCGCGAGCACGGCTGCAGCGGCTGGCATGGAGCGCTTGGCCTCGCAGGCAAGTTTGGCAGACACGGCGAAGATCGGCGGGACGTTGCCGATGCGCTTGAGTGAGAGGTCGCGCAAATGGCCGAGGATCACTGCGATATCTGCGGGGGCGTGCTGATCGATTTGCTGAAGAATAAAAACCGCCCGGGTGAGCTGGTCCTCAGAGAGCCTCGAGACGAAATTCCATGTCGCCGCACCCCACGGGTTGGATGCCGGAAACACCACGCAAATCAACTCGGCTCCAGCTAACAATCCATCCAACTGCGGTTGCCAAGCGATGCCGGGGGCATTGGTCCCAGGCGTATCCACCAAATTGAAATCGCGCAGCAGCGCCAGCGGTCGGTAGTGCTCCACCAACAAGCCAGCAGCGGCCACCTCGCCGGCGGACTCACCGTAGCGGTAGCAAACCACTTGTTTGGTTTCAGGCAGGCGATTGACGCGGCACACGTCGTGGCCGAAAAGACCGTTGAAGAAGGTGGATTTGCCGGCATTCACTTCGCCGCAAACCACAAAAAGAAACGGCCGACCCAACCCGTGTGCGAATCCGGCAGGGGACAAAGAGCGGGCCAGATCGCTGCCGGTTTCCGCAGCGAGCGCCCCAATATCCCCCAGCAACTCTGACAAGCGCTCGCGGGTTGCGAAGTAACGCTCGCCTAACATGTTGGTTGGCTGGGATGAATGGGGGGATTAGTGAACGGGTGCCTTCACCGTCACTCGGGCAGTAGCCATCTCGCCTCTCATCGCTAACAACTGCGACACAGTGACGAATTTGAATCCTCGCTGCAGCAGCCCATCCAGCGTGGCGGGCATCGCATCAACCGTCTGGCTGTGCAAATCATGAGCCAGAATAATGCTGCCCGGGGTGGTGGCGCTTACGATGCGGGAGCAGACGACGCTAGGCCCGGGGCGCTTCCAATCCAAGGGATCGATCGACCACAGGATGATCGGGTAGCCGAATTCGGCATTCACCCATTCGCGCTGGCGCGTCAACATGCCACCGAAGGGTGGGCGCAGGGTGAGGGGTTGCACTCCTGCGGCACGCTGCACAGCGTCGCGGGTACGGCTGAGCTCTTGGCGAATTTCCGAGTCGCCCATTTTTGAGAACAAGCGGTGGCTGTAGCTGTGATTGCCGATTTCGTGACCCTCAGCCACCACCCGGCGCACCACTTGGGGATAGAGATCGACGTTGCTGCCGACCATATAAAAAGTGGCCTTGATATTGCGGGCACGGAGCATGTTGAGCAGGCGCGGTGTGTTTTTCGGATGCGGTCCGTCGTCGAAAGTGATGGCGATGTACTTATCAGCCATCGGGATGCGTGAAAAGGAAATGCCCGAGCCCTTGGTATAGTCGGCGCGCAAGTTCATATCCGGGTTGCGCGGCACGGGTCCATGCAGCGCCGGCGTGCGGTAGGCTGTATTGTTAGTAGTTTTAATGGGGCCGGAGATTGGCGGAGGAGGAGGCAGCTTGGACTTATCAGATCCACAGCTCCCCAGCGAGGCTGAGAGTAAAACCAGCCCCAAGATAGCCATCAAACGTTTCATACGGGAATTCACTGCGTTGCGCATATTAGAAAGAGGCCGAATATCGACGGGAATACCAATTTGTCACGCCTCGATTATCTGCAATATGGCAAATATCAGATTGCCTGGGGGGCGGGCGCGGAGATTTCGCCTTTAGAATTCCCCATTGGCTGGCTCGATAAAGCGATCTAGCAAAGGGTGCAAAGCCTCCACTGTGGCCGCCGGCCACAGCGCTTGGGGGGTCATGATTGCGCCATCCAGAGCCCGGTGCTCGGGCCAGTCGGCCACTGCGGGAATCCTTGCAATGGCAGCCGAAAGTATCCGTTTGGCGGCCGCCACGTTGGCGTGCAGGTGGCCGATAATGGCCCCGGCACTCACCGGTTCCTCCTCGGTTTTCCAACAATCGTAGTCGGTGATCATGGCCAGGGTGGCCAGGGCGATTTCCGCTTCGCGTGCCAGCTTGGCTTCGGGCAAATTTGTCATGCCGATCACGTCGAACCCGAGTTGGCGGTTGAGCAGGCTTTCGGCGCGGGTGGAAAACGCTGGACCGTCCATGTTGACGTAGGTGCCTCGATCATGGCACGTGAGACCGGATGCGATGCTGCACTCGCGCAAAATCCCCCGCATGCCGGCACTCACCGGATCGGAGAATCCGACATGAGCGACGATTCCCCGCCCAAAAAACGTGTGCCGCTCGCTGCCGCTGGTGCGGTCAAAATACTGATCCGGCAACACCACGTCTCGCGGGCGGTATTCCTCCCGCAAACTGCCCACAGCGGTGACGCAGATGAGCCAGCGCACGTTGAGGCTGCGCATGGCCCACAGGTTTGCCCGATGATTGATTTCGCTAGGCAGCAAGCGGTGGCCCCGGCCGTGGCGCGGCAAAAACCACACCTGGCGGCCGCTTAAACGACCTCCCACCAGGGCATCAGAGGGCTCGCCAAAGGGCGTAACCACAACCCGCTCCTCGGATTTTTCAAATCCTTCCAACTCATAAAGTCCACTGCCGCCGATGATGCCAATTGCCGATTCCATGCGCCTTGGGTAGCCGATCCAACCCCAAACCGCAAGCGCCGAAAAGCCATCCCTGCAAAAAATCGGTTCGGTGTTTTTTAAACCCATCATCAGCACTTGTGAGAGTATGGAGCCCCCTTTGGGTCAACCAAATGAGCCTTGAGGTGGGCCAAGAACACGAGACTACGAAGTGAGCTGCAAGCCATGGAATAGCCAGCACGGTGGCGAGCGCCGGCGTCCTGCAGGCATCCTTTCCACAGGTGCCATCCCAGCGAAAGCCGCTCAGTCCTCCGATGGTCACTTCGTCGTGCTGCTCGACTTTTCCATCAACTTCTCATATACACGTTCGCCAGGATGCCGAACGCTGCCGCCAGGATGCCGACGCTGCCCGCCAAATTTTCAGAATCGATTTGACCTAACACAAACATGAATCACATCATCAAACACATCACATACACAACCCTCAGCCTGGCACCGCTGGCACTGGCCCAAGCCGCCGACAAGCCCGCACAATCCCCGGCCAAGTATGAGCCAACGGTCGAATCGCTCAAGCAGGCGGAAGTCCCCGAATGGTTCATCGACGGCAAACTCGGCATCTTCATGCACTGGGGGCCGGAAAGCATTCCCGGCGTGGCATCCACTTGGTATGCTCGCTGGATGTATGAGGAGGGCAGCGAGGGCTACAAGTACCATTGCGCCACCTACGGCCATCCCTCGAAGTTCGGTTATAAGGACCTCTGCAAACTCTTCAAGGCCCCCAAATTCGACCAGGCCCAGGCCGATAGTCTTGTCAAACTCTACAAGGCGGCCGGCGCACGCTATGTGGTTCCGGTCGCCGCCCACCACGACAACTTTGACATGTGGGACTCAAAATTTCAGCCGCGCTTCAATTCGATGGCCACCGCCGGCAAGGATATCTGCGGGATGTGGCAGAAGGCCACCGTCGCTAACGGCCTGCATTTCGGCGTCGCTTCCCACGTCGCCAGAAGCTTCCGCTGGCTGCAAACGTCCCACGGTGCCGACAAGACCGGCCCGCTCGCTGGCGTGCCGTATGACGGCCAGGACCCGAAATTTCAGGACC
The DNA here is from genome assembly GCA_903827375.1 of Akkermansiaceae bacterium. Taxonomy (GTDB): domain Bacteria; phylum Verrucomicrobiota; class Verrucomicrobiia; order Verrucomicrobiales; family Akkermansiaceae; genus Luteolibacter. Next base: position 10,727 of record CAIKHZ010000187.1, on the reverse strand, counting down.
TCTACGGCGTGCCATGGAAAAGCACCGATCCTGGATACGAAGGCCCCGGGGATGTGGGACCACCGGAATTCGAGCAAAACTTCGAGGACCGGATGAAGGATTTGATTGATCGCTATCATCCCGACCTCTACTACACCGATGGCGGCCCGCCCTTCAAAGACAAGGGTTACAAGGTCGTCTCGCATCTCTACAACCAAAGCCTCCAGGAACATGGCGGCAAATTGCAGGCTGTCGCCAATTTCAAGGGCGGCTGCCCGATCGGTGCTGAAAACTTCGAGTTTGAATTCCCCGGAACCTTGCGGAAGAACTTCTGGCAGACGGATAAGACCATGGGTGCCGAATGGTATTGGCTGCGCAACAAGGAATACCGGAAGGGCTTTGAAATCGTCCATACCCTCATCGACGTGGTCAGCAAGAATGGCAACCTGTTACTCAACGTGCCTCTAACCGGCGATGGCGAGTTGGAGGAAGGTGTGATCACCATGCTCAAGGTCATGGCGCACGACTTCACGCTGATCGGCGAGGCCATCTTCGACACCCGCACTTGGGAGGCGTTCGGTGAGGGGGAGAAGAACTTCAACAGCATTTCCAGCGGCTCGGCCAAAGATATCCGCTTTACCCGCAATAAGCCTAACAACACCCTTTATGCCACCACCCTCGGCTGGCCCGGCGACGGCGAAGTGCTCAAAATTAAAACTCTCAACAAACACCGCATCGACCTGAAATCCCTGCATGGACTAACAATTTTAGGATCCAAGGAACCGCTCAAGTTCACCCAGGACGCCGACTCGTTGCAGATCCAATTGCCGGCCAAGCCACCGTACGTGTGCAACGCCTATCCGATCAAACTGACATTCACCGGGCCCATCCCTAAACTCAACGCAGCCGCCAAACTGCTGTGGCAGGCACAGGCTCGCGAACTGGCAGGCAGCGCCGACCGGGTTACCCATGGAACCGACAGCGGCGTGCTGCTGCTTGACGTGCCCGCCACCAGTGACGCCGCCAAGGCAGGACTGAACAAGAACGACGTGATCACAGCCTGCAATGGCAAAAATGTGAAATCAATCTCTGACATCATTGGCATCGCAGATCAAGGCACCGGCGAAAAGTTGGCCCTAACAATCAATCGGCAGCAAAAGCCGCTGACGATTGATCTTAAGGACTACGCTTATGTGGTTATGGAGACCCTGGCCACTCCCGAGTTCAAGGAAGTACCGCTTGCCTCGGTTGTCGTGCCAGCCAAGATTTCATCCGGCGGACCACGGACGGTGGACGGGTCTCTTGCCGCGCTGATTGATGGCAAACTGGACAAGAACGGCAACCCGATCTTTTCCAACGGTGTGACCGACGGTGCTTACAAACTCGATCTGGCTGCGGTAAAAAGCATTGCGCAGGTCAATACATTCTCGTTTACCGGACACAACCGTGCGAAACAGAACTACATTCTTTACGGTAGCAATGCCGCCGCTGATCCGGGCTGGAACGTTGCTGACACCGCCGTTTTTTTGCCGATCATGGCGGTTGATACTCACGAGGTTGAGCCGAAGGAATGCGAAGCCACAAGCATCCGCCGCAGTGGCGGCAAGCCGTTGGGATCCTTCCGCTGGCTGGTCTGGGCCACCTCGCCCTATTCCGGCGAAATCGGCGGCGAAAACACCGCCTATCAGGAACTCCAGGTCCTCCCGGCCAAGGGGAATGCCAATTGATCCATCACGCTGGGGAGCGCCGGCGTCCCGCCCGCAGGTTGGGGCATCCTGCCGCAATCCAAAGCGCAGCTGCTGATCTGAGAAAGCCGCTCGCTCCAACGATGCCCGCTCGGCAAGATGCCGAATGTTGCCGCCAGGATGGCGGCGCTCCCCGTCAAATGCGCTGCTGACATGTGCGTCGGGGAGCGCCGGCGTCCCGCCGGCTGGTTGCGGCGTCCCGTCGCCAAGAACCCTTGTTAAATAAGGAGAAATAAGGACATTAGGATAATTTGTGTTTGCTTGCGCCAGCTAACTGGCTGCAGTTTTGGGTACAGCAACACCCAAACGCAATGGCGAGCATCTACAAGACGAGCCAGAGCCGGTTCTACTTCGCAAGATTCAGCGACGGCAGCGGCAAGCGCATCAGCAAATCCACCAAGACAGAATGCAAGCGGGAAGCCAAACGGATTGCCGCCGAATTCGAGTCCGCCACCAGAAAGCTGGTGGCCAAGGAAGCCGTCGATTCCGAGATTCCCGCGATGATCCGGCGCGCCGTGGAATTGGCTGCGCTGGAATCGCAACAGGGCCGCCTGACCCTCCAGCGTGCCGAGGAACTCATCAGGTTGATGCATCAGGCAGCCATTCCCAGTGATACCGGATCGAGCTTCAGACGTTTCGCTGGGGAATGGTTGGACATCAAGGAGAAGGACACGGCGGCGACTACGTGGCGGGCTTACAGCGATGCAGTCAAGGCGGCCATGCGTTGCTACAGGATCGTCACTTGTACGCTGCTCTCGATGATGCCGGCGGAGATGGCATAACGGGTGAGGCTGGCTGTATCGTGGATGTTGAGTTTCTCCATGAGCTTCTGGCGGTGCTTTTCCACCGTTTTGATGGAGATGTTCAGCTCGTCGGCAGTCTCCTTGTTTGCCTTGCCCTCGGCGACGAGTTGTAGCACTTCCACCTCCCGGGAAGTGAGGTGGGCAGCATCTTTACGCGGCTTTTCGCCCATGGCCTTGGCCTTGCGTTGGTGATGGAAGCGGCGCTTGGAGATACTGGGGCTGAAAAACGGGTGGCCTTTGCATACTTCGCTGATTGCAGCAGCAAGTACATTCGAGGCGGTCTGTTTGACCAAGTAACCCGCCGCGCCAAGGGCCATCGCCTGCTCAACGTACGCATCATCTCCGTGCGCTGAGAGAATGAGTACCCGCGTGCTGGGCGAGGCGTGGAGAATCTGCCGCGTGGCTTCCAAACCATTGAGCAGCGGCATGGCGATATCCATCACCACCACGTCCGGCGAGAGTGATGCGGCAAGCGCCACCGCCTGACGACCGTTTTCCGCCTCGCCGACGACTCGGATGCCCGCCTCCAGCTTGAGCAAGGCCAGTAGGCCATCGCGAACAATCAAGTGGTCTTCAGCTAACAGAACGGTGATTGGATTCATGAGGATTGAATATTTGGGGTGGCGTAGATAGTTGAGGAAGGGATTTGCGAACACCCCATCGGCAGCGGAACATCAACGCGAACGGTCGTGGCTTGGCCAGGGAATGACTCCACACCAAACGTGCCGCCGAGCATCTCGACCCGTTCTCGCATGCCCAGCAGGCCGAGCCTGTTGGGCTTTCCGGGACAGGAATTGCAATTGCTTTCAAAGCCTTGGCCGTTGTCGGCAATTTCCATGCGAATGGTGCCGTTAAAGGATTCGATGCGAACCTCCACCTGACTTGCGTTGGCATGACGGGCGACGTTGGTGAGCGCCTCTTGGGCGACTCGATAGAGCATGGTACGCAGGCCCCCATCGGCATCTTCAATCGCAGCAAATACCTTCAGACTGGTGCGGATGCCGGTGTCCGCCATGTAGCCTTTCAAAAATGCCTGGAGCGCTGGGATCAAGCCGAGATCATCCAGCAGGGTGGGACGCAACTCGCGGGCAAATCGATGCACAATATCAACGGATTTCTCGACCAGGCGTTGGGTGCTGGCGATCTGCTTGTGCAGTTCGGTGCTGGAGTTGCTGGAATTGGCCTTCAAGCCCGCGAGGCGCATGTTGATGCCGGTAAGCGTTTGGGCGATGACGTCATGCAGTTCGCGGCTGATTTTGCGACGCTCCTCCTCCTGCACAGATAATAACTGACGCGATAGAGAACGCAACTCCTCTTGCAGGTGTTGGGAATTCTCCAACAATTTGATGGATCTCAGTTCACTGGCGCGCAACGACTCCTCGACTGCTTGGCGCTGGAGGATTTCCTGCTTCAACTCGGCAACGGAGTTGGCGAGTTCGATGGTGCGCTGGCTGAGGGTCTTGACGATTTGGTTGAGGTGGGCATTGGCCTCCCGCGCGCCACGGTGCGTCTGCTCGATGGGAGTGATGGCTTCGGCGAAAAATATCCCAGCCCGCCCAATCAGGCTGTTGCTGGCGCTGGCTGAGTAGGTAGGCAGCACCAGCGACACCAGAGCAATCTCGTGGATTCTGGCCATATCGAGTGTCTCTAGGCCGAGGGACATGGCGTAACGTCCCAGTTCACGCGCCGCTTCAAGGTCCGTGGCGACGCCTTGGGCCAGTTGCTTTTGCAGCTCCAACTGATAGAGCCGTGAAAGCTCCGTCATTTTATCATTCATGCTGGTTACTGAATTCATGAGTTAAGCGACGGATCATGTGTGTGGAGTCCTCGACCAAGCGCTGGGTATCAGCAATCTCTTGGGCGTGTTTGGCTTGGTTGGTGGCGACGTCCTTATTCAAGGCTAGGATGTGCAGGTTGATTCCTAGCAATGTCTGGGCGATTACGTTGTTGAGTTGGAGGCTCATCTTGTGGCGCTCCTCCTCAGTGGCGGAGATGATTTGGTGGGCCATGGCCCGTAAGTGTTTTTCTTGGATGAGAGAATCCCTGAGCAATTGGCTTGAGGTCTGTTGGCTGTTTCTTAGGGCTGTCTCCACTGTCGTGCGCTCTGCCACTTGCCGTTGCAGTTCACGGTTGGTTTCCGCCAGTTTCACCATGCGCTCATCCAGCAGCGCGTGCAATTGCTGCAAGTCCGAGTTGGCTTTCAGTGCGATTCGATGCGTCTCCTCGATCGGCGTGATGGCCTCGATGAAGAATCCAGCAGCGCACGCGGTTAACTTCTCGCGAGTGCTCGAATCACCGTCCGTGGCTAGCAGTTGCGCCAGCGCTTGGTGGTGAATCCTAGCCAAATCCAGCGTCTCCAAACCGATGGCAACCGACTCCCGACCAATCTCCTCCGCCGCTCTTGAACCAGCCAGTTGGCCGTGGTGGAAACGCGCCTGTAAGGCCGCCAGATAGGCGTCCGACAACTGACTCGCTGGCGAAGTATTCTTAATCACTTTTAGTTTCACAAGGGCAAATCAGCAAGCAATCAGCCTTATCCAAACTTTGTTGACCTTGTTCAAGCAGATCGTGAAGCGATTACGACAACGTGTCTATGGGGCGAAACCCTACCATTGAGATGGACGATGGAAATGGATGCAGAATGAGGAGGGCCGAAGCCGTTTTTGATTGAATTCAAGGCTACCGCAGCCATTCCGAGATTAGCCTTGAATTCATTAAGCGCCCACTCCAAGATGTTGACGGCAATCCGAATGTCCCTATTTCTTTAAATGAACCGGGTAACTCCTAAAATGCGGGTCTTGGCAGAGCGAATCATCGCTTACGACACTAAAGGATTCAAATCTTCCGGGACGAATCAATCGACCGCATTTCCGTTCACCCACAGGCTCGGGCCACATCTGGCTACGCTTATGGGGAACGGCAGTTATCGGGCGCTTCTGATGCGTGCGCTGGCACAGGCCAGCGTAGAAGTCGCATGGCTGCGCACGGTGCGGGTCGCGGAAGATGGCACGCTTGGGTTGGACGAACGAGCACCTCTTGCGGCACCAGAGGAGATTCTTGAAGGTGGGGTGGTTCTGGTGGCCAGGTTGCTCGGGCTGCTGATTGCTTTCATTGGCGAAAGCTTCATGTTGCGATTGGTACGCGAGATTTGGCCGAGACTGCCCGTGGAAGTCGTCAAGCAGGTGGACAAAATCCAATGGCAGCCCACCCGACATCACCTGTGACGACCCTCGCCCTGAATGAAGCGCTGCTGCTGGGCTCGCTGCGCCAGCATGGGCTGATCGAAGCTGCGGACATCCTCACCGCGCGGTTGGAGGCGGAAATCACCGCCCGCCAGCAGACGGCCCGGGAATTGGCGGAAAAGGCGCGCCTGCTGGACCTCACGAATGATGCCATCATTATATACAGCCTTGACGAGCGCATCAGCTATTGGAATCGTGGTGCCGAAGATCTCTACGGGTGGCCCTCTGAAATGGCACTTGGCAAGGTCTGCCACAAGTTGCTTCATACCGTCTTTCCAGTGCCCCTGAAGCGGATCAAAGCGGAGTTGTATCGGACCGGCCACTGGACCGGCGAAATGGTGCATACCAAACGGGATGGACAACGCGTCACCGTGCTCGTTCGTAAGGTGCTGGATCGCGATCACGAGGGAAACCCAGCTTCGGTGCTGGAAAGCAACACTGACATCACCGAGCGCAAGCGGGCTGAGGATGCATTGCGGGAAAGCGAAAGGCGGTTCCGGCTAGCCCTCAAGAATTCTCCGGTTTCGGTCGCCATCCAGAACCATGACCTGATCTATCAGTGGGCTTACAATCATAAGTCCCGGCGGACCGATGAGATCATCGGCAAAACGGATGCCGACCTGTTCGCTCCAGAGGATGTGGCCTGGATCAAGGACGTCAAACAACGGGTATTTGAATCTGGAAAGGATGTGCATGTGCAACACTGGGTGACCTGCAACGGCCAGCGGATGTTTCTAGACCTTACCTATGAACCGCTGCAAGATCAGGACGGGGAGGTCACCAGCATCGGAATTGCGGCCGTGGACCTGACTCAACAGAAGTTGGTGGAAGAGGCTCTCAGAGTGAGCGACGATCGCCACCGACTGCTGGCAGAAACCATGTTGCAAGGGGTTGTGCACCAGGACGTCAGCGGCACGATCATCGCCATGAATCCCGCAGCGGAACGGATCCTTGGCAAGACCCGTGAGCAATTCATCGGCGGCAGTTCGGTTCGGGAGGAGCACCAGACCATACGCGAGGATGGTTCATCTTTCCCCGGCCTGGAACATCCGGCGATGGTGGCGTTGCAGACCGGCCAGATCGTCCGCGATGTCGTCATGGGTGTATTCAATCCGCAATTGGGCGTTTACCGATGGATCAACATTGACGCTGTGCCCCTGATTCCGTCCGGCGAGAATCACCCCTCCGAAGTCTATGCCGTCTTCGAAGATATTACCGAGCGCAAGCGGGCCGAGGAGAAAATTAGCACCCTCAACCGGGATTTGGAAATCCGCGTGCTGGATCGAACCAACGAATTGCAAGGGACGGTGACCGAGTTGGAAACGGAAATCCAAAATCGTCAACGCTTGGAGCGCGGAATCCTCGAAATCAGCGAACGCGAACAATGCCGACTTGGCCAGGACATGCACGACGGCCTCGGCCAGGAATTGTCCGGCATCGCCATGCTCGCCGACGTTCTCACGAAACAACTGCGCTCCCAGAGCAACCCGCTGGCCAAGGACGCTGCCAAATTAGCCACCTACGTCTGCAGAGCGCTCGATTCCACTCGCCGCCTCGCCAAGGGCCTTTATCCGATAGAACTCGAACGTCACGGCCTGCGCCTTGCGTTGAAGGAACTAGCTGAGCAGACGAGCCGCCTCACTCCCATCAACTGCGAGCTACGGCATCAAGGAGCGGAACCGAAGTTGAAGAAAACCACCGAAATTCACATATACCGGATTATCCAAGAGAGCATCGGAAACGCGGTCAAACACGCCATGCCCAAACTAATCACTATCGAGTCCCACACCAGCGACGGGATGCATATCTTCAGCGTCACCGATGACGGCAAGGGCTTTACTCTGTCGGCCGGAATCTCCGGCATGGGACTCCACCTCATGCATTACCGGGCGCGCCTAATCCACGCGGAACTCATCATCGAACAACCAGAAACGGGCGGGTGCCGGATCTCCTGCCGACTCAAAGAGGAAGATCCAAAAGGCGGGATGCCCTGATCCAAGTTGGATCTATCAGCATCTTGGTCGTGGCGGAGGGTTGGCTTCACTTCCGTCTAATCCGCACCTGCATGACTTCCGGATTCGGCAGTTGCAGATGATGCTTGGGGGGAATTCATTGCTGGCGGGTGATGTTGTGCCATTGGCTGCCGACGCGCGGGTCGGTCAGCCCTCGAAACAAGTGGAGCAATGCCTGGCGGTAATTCGGGAACGGGTCGAGTTCCCCGGCCATCTGAGGGGCAAGTTCTGCGGCGTGCCGAGGCAATTCCGGGTGCGGCAACCCTACATGCAAGTGGTGGACGCCATGAAACGGCTCATGCAGCAAGGTGAAAGCAAGAGAGCGGCCCCGCCATCCGTGCGCCACGACATTGCGTGTGGCACTGTTGGTGGTATTTCCCGTCAGCCCGACATGTTCAATGTATTTGCGCCAGCTCTGAAGGTTTCCTGCCAGATAGGTTGGCAGCAGATACATCCATAGGAAATAGTACCAGACATGCCAATGCGCAACCGCAGTGAGTAGGGCCGACCACACAACTACTAGCAACAGCAGTTCCGCCCACACGCGGAGACGCACCCTTTTGCTGCGAATCGGCGAACCCGCCCGCAAGAAAGTCCGCAAGAACAACAGAGGCGTGTATGCCATGCCTGCGGATAGTTCTAGCGCAGCCGCCAGAATCCGGGCCCAGCGGGGCGTGGTGGTGATCACAAACGGCCAGAGTTCCTCGTCGCGATCCGTGGCAAAGTGGGCGTGGTGCGTCTGGTGTGCGGCTCGATAGAGGCTGAAACTCATGAAGCTCATCACCCCAATAAGCACGCCGTCAAACTCGTTGAAGCGGCGGTTGCGCCGCAGCAAGCCATGGGAGGCCTCGTGAAAGCCAACCCCCGCTCCATGCATGAGATGGCCGATGATCAGCACGAGCGGCACAGCCCACCAGTGCGACACCCCGCCATGCAGAACCGCCGCCATGCCAAACTCGGCCAGGACAAAAAGCATGATCACGATTTGAAAGGCCGAGCGACTCACCCAGTGCGGTTCATCTCCGGTGATTGAGGTTGAATGTTTCATTGCGGCGACGTCGATGGATTCAATGTTAGTTAGGTGTTGATGAATGTTGGAATAGGGGAGAGAACAGATCCTCGCCACTTGTCTGAAGCGCTCGGAATGCGGTGCAATCTAAGCCATGTCAACATCCGCTTGCCATAGGGTGAAACCCTACCCATAAGTTCCGCAAGTTCTGGCTGACTCCGAAGAAGGGAAAAGTCGTCAAAGAATGATCACCATCGGCAGGCAACATGCTGGGAGAGACCTGCGGGGAAAAGGGGGCATTTATTCTCCAAGCCGACTGGCTTCTTGAGGCGATCATATCCCGGATGATGACTGTTGACGCTTTGGTGCAGCTTGAGGCCCCCCCGGGCGGCAGGTGAACACCCCATAGTAAATTCCCGGATCAAGAGCCACTGTAAAGGCGGTTGACATACAATCGCTCAACCACCAAATCGAAATATTATGAAATTAAAATCATTGTGTCCATCGGTGCTGTTCGCAGCAACAAGCTCGCTTCTTCTCACCGGCACTTCTATGCGCGCATCCGAAACGGATGACCGAATTGAATCTGCCGCAGCCAACTCCTATGTCTATAAGACTTACCTCAAGGATGACTCAATCAAAACTATATCTAAGAGTGGCGTGGTCACCCTCACAGGTACGGTGAAAGAGGGATACCATAAGTCGTTGGCCGCGGACACAGTGGGAGGGCTTCCAGGTGTGAAGAGCGTGGACAACCAGATTGTCCTGAAAGGAGAAACCACGATCGACAATGCCGACAGATGGCTTCGCCTCAAGGTGGAAACCGCGCTGCTGTTCCATCGTAACGTACATGCTTCCACCACCACGGTGACGGCCGTCGATGGGACAGTCACCCTGAGCGGAGAGGCATCCGACAGACTCGAGAAGGATCTGGCAGCCGCATATGCCAAAGATGTGGCAGGTGTCAAATTAGTAAAGAACGAAATGACAATTTCGAAAGCACCGGTGGAACCTCACCGGACACTGACCGAAAAAATCGATGACGCGTCAATCACCGCATTGGTGAAAGCTGCCCTGCTGGTCCATCTGTCAACCAGCGCAATCAACACGAAAGTCGAGACACGGGACGGCGTTGTGACGGTAAGCGGTGTGGCCGGAAGCGCCGCCGAGAAGAAGCAAGTCACGAATCTGGCCGGTGACATTCACGGTGTAGGCAAAGTGGAAAATGAAATGACTATTGATAAGAACTAGCCATTCCAGACCCGATATTAGTTTTCGCAGCGGCAGTTTTCGGACTGCCGCTGCATTTATTTGCCCGCTGAGGTTTGGCATAAAATCCGACGTGGCAAGTAATGAGCTTCTAGGAGTCGTCGATTCATCTGCATAAAGAAGCGAACTATTCATACTGTGCTCATTGGCGTGCTCGAAAAGCGCACACTACGTGGCGCGTCATTCAAATCCGTGCCGGAACTAATGCTTGAATCGGTAATCGCCGCCTCGCGACAAACAAAGCAAGCATACCGATGCCTAACAGTAGTGTGACGCGAGGTTCTGGCACATTAATGGTATTGTAATCCATCGTGACTTCTCCATTCCGTGCCAGCGCCCGACCGTTCACTAAGGCTCCGGTATCCAGTGTGATTGATGTATAGGCAAGAATGCTTCCCGAAAAATCACTGCCGGTTCCAAGCGTCGCCGAACTTCCGACCTGCCAAAAGACATGACTGGCCTGAGCGCCGCCAGTGAGAATGATATTGCTACCGGATGCGGTGATGAGAGTGGATGCTGTCTGAAAAATCCAGACGGCATTTGGATCTCCTTGGGCATCGAGAGTTAGAGAACCCGAAATCGCTAATGAGCCGTTCCCTTTGTAAACCCCGGAATTCAGGGTCCCTACCAGAGCAAAGCCATCCGGATAGTTGGTGTCATAGGAGCGT
>CAIKHZ010000186.1 GCA_903827375.1 Akkermansiaceae bacterium | reverse complement strand
GGATGGGGGAATGCGCATAGGTCGTTGCCTTACGCAGGTGGGGTGGGGGATGTTTCGGAGCCGATGTGAAATTTTTACCAGTGAGAAATCTTTTTTTGAGCACAAGACCATGGAGCCGGGGTTGTCCGGCACAGGGAAAAGATCACCGCAGCAAGGTCAGGCCCACCACGCCTCCTACCGCCAAGGCTCCGCCTAGCAATGTTCGAAGCGTCATCTTGTCACCCTCGATGAAATGCGCCAAGGGCATGACCACGAGGGGCGTGGTGGCCACGATGGGCAGCACGATGCTGGTCGGTGCTGCCGATAGGGCCCATTGGTAGCAGCTGACCCCGAACGCCGGACCACACAGGCCGTTGGCAATGAGCAGTGGTGCCGCGAGACGCCACTGGGGCGGACACGCAGCCGTCCCGGGCCGGCGCACAACCCTAAGATAGAGCACGAAAATGGCGGAAATCACCAATCCGCCGAGAAGTCGCTGGTAGGCTGCATTGATGCCCCCGCTTGCGCCGTTGATGTGAAAATCCTGAGCAGCGGCCACCGCATAGGCCTTGCGGCTGAGGACCGCGCCCCATGCCTGACACATGGCTGCGAGTGTGCCGAACAAACTGCCCACCCACAAGCCGTTGCTGGGGCCCACCTCGGTGCTGCCAGGCATCAGCGCAATTCCCACGCCGAGTAATATGATCGCGCCGAAGATGGCCTGCGTCGCGCCGGGCACTGTGCCTAACCAAATCCATTCGGTCACGGCGGCGATCGGTGCCGCGAGACATTGCACCAGCACCATCGTGCGGCGCGTGCCGATGCGCGGGTAGGCTTGGAACAATGCCAAGTCGCCGATGCCAAAGCCGATGCAGCCGCTAACAAACAACCAGGCGAAGGCCGGCCCGCTCACCCCGAAGCCTTGCAGGTGGGCGAAGCTGCCGAGCACGGATGCCGCCAGCACGAGTCGTAGCAGGTTCGCCTGCGACCCAGGAAGGTGGTTGGACAAGCGGCGTCCGCTCAAACCGGAAAGGGCAAATAGCAGCGTGGTGAGAATGGCGGCAAACATGCGGGCTGCCAGAGTGTGGCGATGTGCAGGCCGGTGTCACGTCTCGAAGCACGCGGCATGCTGGACGAACGCGAATCCTGGTTGCGGGTGTGGATTCTTGGACTTGACCGAAGGGCCTGGTTGATGGACTATACCCGTCCTGCTTGTTGCCGTCCGGCGCTAAGCTAGGCCCTTCAGATCCTCGACCCCAGCCTCCTTATGCTACTTCAATTTTTCAAAATGAACGGTGCCGGCAATGACTTCATTCTTGTCGATAATCGCGACCTGTCACTCAGCAGCGCCTTGGATGCGGACACGATTGCAGCGCTGTGCGACCGCAATCGCGGGATCGGTGCCGATGGCTTGCTGGCGGTCGAACCTTCGCAGGCTGGCGCGGATTACCGCTTCCGCTATTACAATGCCGATGGCTATGAGGCGGAAATGTGCGGCAACGGGGCGCGTTGTTTCGGGCGCTTCACTGCTCATCTTGGCGACCGGCTCGCCGAGCGGGTCACCTTCGAGACACTGGCCGGAACATTGGCCGCCGAGATGATTGGTGATAACGTGCGCATCGCCATGAGCGCACCCAAAAACCTCTACCTGGACACCGGGGCCACGGTTGCAGGACTGGCCGCACCCCTTCACTTCATCAATACCGGCGTGCCCCACGTCGTTGCTTTCCTGGCCAGCCCGGAGGAACTTGACAACTTCGACGTCGCCAAGCATGGCAGCGCCATCCGCCACCACGCGGCTTTTGCCCCTGCGGGCACCAATGCCAATTTCGCGGTCGTGCTCTCCGCCCAACACATTTCAATCCGCACGTTTGAACGCGGCGTCGAGGACGAAACCCTCGCCTGTGGCACCGGCATGGTCGCTTCCGCTTTGGTCCACCACCTGCTCAGCGGGGCTCCCAGCCCGATCCTCGTTGACGTGGAGGGCGGCGACACCTTGGAAGTGGGTTTTGAAAAGTCCGGGGACCAAGGGTTTTGCAACGTCACCCTAACCGGGCCAGCAGATTTTGTGTTTGAGGGCGAAATCGACATCTGAATTATTACCGCTTGGAGGAATCGCTCCGATCATTCATGCTCCCCCCGCCATGCAATTCTCTGGTAGCTATACCGCCCTCATCACCCCGTTCCGCGACGGCGTCCTCGATGTCGCCGCCTTCCAATCCCTCATCGAGCGACAAATCGCTGGCGGCGTGGACGGCATCGTCCCCTGTGGTACCACGGGCGAGTCGCCCACTCTTGATTCCGACGAACACATCGAAGTGATCCGCCTAGCGGTCGAATTCGCCGCAGGTCGCTGCCACGTGGTGGCTGGCACCGGTTCGAACTCGACCTCCGAGGCGGTCGAACTCACAAAAATCGCCGAAGATCTCGGTGCCACCGGCTCGTTGCTGGTTTGCCCCTATTACAACAAGCCCTCGCAGCAAGGTCTCTACCTGCACTTCGAGGCCATCGCCCAGGCCACCAAGCTGCCGCTTATGCTCTACAGCGTGCCGGGCCGCTCAGTGATTGAAATCGCCCCGGATACCGTCGCCCGCCTCGCCACGGATTTTCCTAACATTTGCGCCATCAAGGAAGCTGGCGGATCCGTCGATCGGGTGAACCAATTGCTGCAGGTGCTGCCGGATGATTTTGCCATCCTTTGTGGCGATGATCCGCTCACCCTGCCGTTCATTGCCTGTGGTGCCAGCGGCTTGGTATCAGTGGCCTCCAATCTCATCCCAGACGTGATCGCCCGCCTCGTGCGTGCCTGCCTCAACGGTTCGTTCGACGAGGCCCTCATCATCCAGCGCCAATACTATCCGTTGATGCGCGGCTTGATGTCGCTGGATGTTAACCCGGTGCCGATTAAATCCGCTCTGGCTCTTCAAGGCCATTGTAACGCAGAGCTGCGCCTTCCCCTCACCGGGCTGAGCGAGGCTCAAACCGCCGTTCTAGCCGATCTGCTGGAGACCTACGGCTTGTTGCCCTGAGGTCTAAACGCCGGAGGATTTTTTCAAGCGCCGTTTCCTAACCAACAACCATTGCCCCCATGTCCAAACTTTACATTCCCGGTCCGATCAATGTTTCTCCGGAGACTTTTGCCGCCATGAGTCATCCGATGATCGGTCACCGTGGTAGCGAGTTCGAGGAGTTGTATGCATCCGTGCAACCCGGCCTGCAACAACTCGCCGGCACCAACCGCCCCGCCTATCTATCCACCTCGTCGGCCTGGGGCGTGATGGAAGCCGCGCTGCGTAACCTGTGCGCTAACAAAGTCCTCACCCTTTGCTGCGGTGCCTTCTCTGACAAATGGTACGACGTCGCCCTCAAACTCGGACTCAAGGCCGACAAAATCCAAGTCGGCTGGGGCGAAGCCATAGCTCCGGAGGCTGTGCGCGCCAAACTCGCAGAAGGTGGGTTCGACGTGGTCACCCTGATCCATAACGAAACGTCCACCGGCGTGATGAACGATCTGGCCGACATCGCTGAAGTCGTCAAATCGTTCCCCGGGGTGATCTTCGTCGTTGATAGCGTATCTTCATTTTCCGCGGTGCCCATTGAAATGGATGCACTTGGCATCGATGTGCTGCTGGCCGGGGTGCAAAAAGCGCTGGCGCTGCCGCCCGGGCTGACGGTGTTTTTCTGTTCGGAAGCGGCGTTGGAGCGTGCCAAGAGCCAGCCTAACCGGGGTTATTATTTTGATTTCATTGAGTTTGCGAAGAACGCGGAAAAAAACAACACCCCGTCCACCCCGGCCATCTCACTGATCTTCGGCTTGCAACACATCCTCGGCACCATCGCCGCCGAAGGCTTGGCCCAACGCTTTGCCCGTCACGCATCTAACAATGCTCTCATCCATGCTTGGGGCGCGCGCCACGGCTTTGCCAATTTTGCGCCTGCTGGCAACCAATCGGTCTCGCTGACGTGCTTTGCCAAGCCGGCTGATTTTGATCAGGGGACCTTCATCAAATCCCTCAAGAGCAAACACGGATATATCATCAACGGCGGCTACGGAAAAATCAAAGGTCTCACGTTCCGCATCTCTAACATGGGTAATGAAACCTCGGCCACCATGCAACAACTCATCGCCGCCATGGATGATGTGTTAGCTTAATAGGGGTGCTGGTTTCAGTTTGATGGTGGTCGGAGGCTGTTGAACTTCATCAGGTGCCCGATTTGGCCGGGCAACAGCGACCCTTCAAAAACGTACACCTCGTCCAGATCACCCTCGAAGAAAAACGGCGAGCCAGCAGGTGTTTGACCCAGATAGCGGCCAAGCATCAGTGGCCGGGCCGCCGCCGAGGTGGTGTCAGTGTCGATCCGCCGTTGACGCCGGCCAGTTAGGGAATCGAGGTGACCATCGACGTAGATCCGCACATGGGTGGCGACGTTCGCCTTGGGGCCGCCTAGATAGACCACGGCGAGGTGGTGCCAGCGGCCGTCGCGCAAGTCGGTGGATCCGATGACAAAGCCGTCGCCGAATTCGACGCGGGGAGCGCCGACGCGCCCCTGGCCGGGTATCTGGTTCCAAGCGAGTTGCCATTTGCCGGCAGCCCGCTTGACGCCCCACGCAATGATCCCGTTAGGTGAGGGCGCAGTGTCGGTGTCGTTGGGTTGGATGCGCAGCCAGCAGGCGATGGTGCGAGGCTGGGACCCGCCGACGCCCGGGTAATCGGAGTGGGCATAGCTGCCTTGGCCGTCGAAATGGAGGGCTGGGCCGAAGGGGCCGGCGATGATTGTGGGCGAGGCGGCGGTCTTTTTTTGTTGGAATTTGAGCCAGTGGCCGCTGATTGCGTCGCTGGTTGTGTTGCCGCTCCAAGAGTCGAACGACCAGTGGACCGAAGGCGGGATTTTGGCGTTGTGCGGTTTGTGGCGGGTGGCGGGATGGTCGGCGCGGAAGCTGATAGGAATCATGCGGCCGGCGGCGAGGCGGACGGCTTCGCGTTGGCGGAGGATTTTCGGGGTATTGACCAAGATGCGGCTTGTAGCGGATACTTCAACCTCACCTTCGAGGACATGGAGGTCGGTTTCATGATCATCATGGACTTCTACGGCGAAGGAGGTGCCGAGGTCGCGGATGTAGGATGAAGGAGTGTGGATGACAAAACCGCGGGCCGCTTCAGGAACGTGGGCGGAGGCACGTCCGGCAGCCAGTCTGGCCATATTATCGGAGTCGAGTTGGAGGCGGGCGGGGCCTTCCAGTGTGAGTTCGGCACCGGAATCGAAGGTGATTTCGGCCAGCCCGTGATCGAGTTCCAGAATTCCTTCGCCCAGTCGCATGCCCTGGCTCAAGGGCAATTGCCCAAAGCGCCCGGCGGCCTCATCCAACGAGGAAATGACTGCATGGGTAATTTCGCCATCTCCTTCAGGCATGTCAGCAGTATCTTCAGGGGGCAGGCCCGGTGCCTGGTGCCAAGCGAGGGTGGCTGCGACCACTAGGGTAGCGGCAAGGGCCGCAACTGAGATGAGTGCAGGCCAGCGGAAACGGCGCGGCGCAGGGGCGGCTGCAATTTCCTCCAGCGGTGCGAATTCCCGGGCCAGCATCGCCTCGAAGGCCATCGCGCTGATGTAGGCACGCCGGGCTGCCGGATCGCGGCGAAGCGTGTCGTTGAGCTGGGTGACCATCTCTAGTGAGGTGTCGCCACTGAGCAGCGCTTCGAGGGTGGCGGCGAACGACACGTTGCTAGGATCGCTGGGCAAGGGCTGGCTCATGGCGGGCAGGTGCTTGCGGCAGAGGCGAGTTGGCGTTCGATGCAGGCGCGCAGGCTGCGGCGGATGCGCAGCAATACTTGCTTGAGCGCGTCGCGGCTGCGGCCTAGTCGGCCGGAAATCTCGGCAAGACTCTCGCCGCGTTGGTAGTGGGCGAGCAATATCGAGGCATCGCCGGGGGGCAGTTTTTGCAGACAGCTGCGCAAGGCTAGATGGCGCTCCTCGAAATCACCAAGTTGCTCCTCGGCTTCAAGCGCGACGAGTTCGAGCACCTCCGGCTCCAGCACCACCAGACCGGCCCGTTGGATGCGTTTGAGATGGGCCATTGTCTGCCAGTAGGCAACCCGAAATGCCCAAGCTTTGAAGCTCGTCCCAGCTTCAAACTCGCCAACCTTGCGGCATAACACCAAATTGGTCTCCTGCAAAATGTCCTGCGCCGCTACACGGTCCGGGTGAATCGTCAATATATAGGCGTAAATCGCCGCCTGATGGCGGGTAATCAGCAACACAAAATCAGTTTCACTTAGCAACTTGTGGGACATGGCGCAACGATTCCGAGGCTGCTTGCCTGCTTCGTTCAGCGCAAGCGGAATCTTCCATTGAATAGCCCCGGCAGGACATCTGGTGAGGGGAGAAACAGGCCTGTCGGCATGGCTGGCCTAGAAGGACCGGCCCCCGCCGTCGGTCCACGGGCAAAATCCGCGATGAGACTGCGGAGGTCAGGCCGGATTTTTGCACGGACTCTGGATGATGGGACCGCTTAGTTCCAAAAGGATTGATGGTGCATTCAAAATCACAAAATTTTCCAACGAGTTACAACACAGTGTAGCAAACCGCGTAGCAAAGGGGGTGGATTGTGGATAAAAACCACCACCCCATCGGCCCGGCATTGAACGGTTTTACGCCTAGCCGCAACCCGGTTGCGTGCCTGGTGGCCGGCTGGCGGCAGCTCCGTGCGCAGCCCTCTTCTCTTCGGTTCAACGTTGGATGTTCGGCGTTCAATGTTCGACGTTCGCCTTTCCCGAGGGCAGCGCACACCTCCCTCCCAATCCAAAATCCAAAATCCAAAATCCAAAATCCAAAATCCAAAATCCAAAATCCAAAATCCAAAATCCACCCCCCCCTCCTCCGCAGCTCACAGCCTAGCAGATTCAAACTTTGAAGTGCCCCGAAAGACGCAGGCTCGAATCCAGCTTGTCAGACTCTTACGCGCAGATCCCTGGCACTCCACAGCAATCCCTTCACGCCGCTCCCATTGCCCTTCATGGCCCGTGCCCCATCCTGGCGCTTCGCGCTGAATCGCTCCCGGGCCCGGGCAAACGCCTCGTTCACAAACTCCTTGCTGCCGATCACCGCCCCGTCCGTGAAATACCTGACTCTGCAATGCAATATCTTTGCAATTCCGAGATCCTTCAAGACCGTGCCGTTATCTTTACTCTCTAACATTTCCGCCGTGTTCAGCATGTTTTGGCTCGCACGATTTCCTTCTCCAGCCACGTCGGCATGCCCTGGCTTGCGTCCCAAGGCCAGGCCCATCAAGCGCCGGTATAGGGGCGATACCTCCCGCCATTTCTCCGCCTCGAACCCCACTCCCTGATCGCAAAAATAGGCTCGCACCAAGCCCTCGCGGGCCTTTTTTCCGTTCCCTTTCTTCCCGCCGCCCACCGCTTCCCCATAGCTGGACCAGCGGTAATCCGCCGGGTCTTTGACCATCCCCGCCCGCACCGGATTGAGGTCGATGTAGGCTGCCATCGTCCGCGCTGCCACCCCACTTTCCACGATCACGCTCTTGAACCGCTCTTCCCACAAGGTTCC
>CAIKHZ010000185.1 GCA_903827375.1 Akkermansiaceae bacterium | reverse complement strand
TACTCGCAAATCTGATAGGCGATGGCATCCTGCGGGCATTGTCCAAACGCTGACTCCGGCAGGCCGCCGAACCAGATCAGGAATATTTCCACCATGAATGGCAAACAACGGATTGAGGCCGCCTTGCTCGGCGAACGAACGGACCGCATCCCGGTGATGCTCCACAACTTTTTGATGGCGGCTCGCGAGGCCGGTATCACCCAGCGCCAATACCGCGAGGATCCCGGCCAAATTGCCAGGGCATTCATTCAAGCCGTCGAGACCTACGATTATGACGCCATAGTCGTCGATGTGGATACGGCCACGCTGGCGGGTGCGCTGGGTGTGCCGGTGGATTTTCCTGATGACGATCCGGCGCGTTGTGAGGGTGGCTGTTTGGCGGAGTTGGGAGCGGTGCGAGACTTGCCTCGGCCGGACGTCGGGGCGGATGATCGCGTGCAGATTTGGCTGGAGGCGGTGCGCTTGCTCAAGGCGTACTTTGGCGATGAGATATACATCCGGGGCAACTGTGACCAAGCACCCTTTTCGCTGGCGAGCATGCTGCGCAGCCCCGCCGAGTGGCTGATGGACGTGTTCGATGAGGATAACCGCGAGGACGTGGATCATTTGCTCCGCCATTGCGCCGAGGCCGGCGAGCAATTTTTGCGCCTGATGGCCGCTGCCGGTGCTGATATGCTCTCCAACGGCGATAGCCCGGCTGGCCCGGATGTGATATCTCCGGCCCTGTACCGCAGCTTCGCTCAGCTCTGGGAAGGCCGCTTCGCAGCACTCTCCCATTTGCTAGGCAAACCGTACTTGCTCCACATTTGCGGCAATACCACCCTCATTCTCGAGGATATGCTCGCCACCGGCGCCGATGTGCTGGAATTGGATTACAAAACCGACGTGCTGGCCGCTTGTGCCAGTTTCCAGGGGCGGGCGGTGTTCTGCGGCAACCTCGACCCATCCGGCGTGCTCGCCCTCGGCACCCCGGAGCGCGTCGCCACCCGCACCCGTGAATTGCTCGCCGTTTTCGCCGACAACCCCCGCTTCATCCTCAACGCCGGCTGTGCCATTCCCCCAGCCACCCCGCCCGCAAACCTCCGGGCCATGCTCTTGGCTGCCCGCCAAAGCTGAATTATATCCCCTGAATTGTCCAATTCTTGTACACCGACCAAGGCCATTGTCGCCCTTGTCAGCTCGTGCCCCGGCCTCTAAATTCCCGCCGCTGTTGCTGAAAACCACACATTTAATTCAATGAACGAAACGAAGTATGCCAGACTGATCGCCAGCGCGATCCTAGCCACCGCCGCCTCCGGGTTGGCGAATACGGTCGATATCACCGGACTCAACCTGTGGGGCCAATTCGGAGACCCGCAGCCCATCAGGGTCACCACGGACAAAGCCGCCAGTGGCAATGGTTCCATGGTATTCGATGCAGCTGAGGCCAGTGGCGCGAGCGTCCCGCAGGTGGTGTTTGCATCACCGATTGTCGGGGGAATTGCAAGTTTCTCCATCAAAGCCTATTTTCCAACCGGCAGCAAGTTTGGCTTTCTCTACGGGGCTGATGATGGCAATGCTGGCGACTACGTTCAGATCAGCTCATATGCGAATGATCATACCGGCGGATTCGGCCAAATTGAAGATACCAACGTCGGAAAGTCCGCAGGTGGGTATAGCTTCATTCGCGATCAGTGGAAAACCCTCAAGTTTGTCATCAATCTCAATACTCCAGGCGTAGCCGGCAACGGCAAGTTCTACTACGATGACATGGTCAATGCCGCCGGGACGTTCACCTACGGCAGCGACACCATCACCGAATTCTGGTTTGTACCCTCAACCAGCTATACAGGCACGGTCAACACCGGTCCGTTCTATTTCGACGACATGGTCGTCACTCAGGATAGCAACGCCGTCTGGTCAGACAATTTTGATCGGTATATCCCCAACGCAGATCTGATCAGCATCGATGTGGTCGCCAATGGCAGCGTCGCGGTAAGCGGCAACGTGGCGGGTGGCCTCGCTTGCCAGAGTGGATTGTGGAATGCTCTACCACTCAGCGGCGGAAAGGTCACTCTCAGTGATCTAACTGACGGTGCGGGAACCAGCGCCAGCGGCGTGGGTTTTGTGTTTGACTCCGCCAGCGTGGGTTATCACGTGCAGTCGGGTGGCTCGCCATTCAACCCTGGCGTCGTTCTCTCGGCCGGCAATCCGGAACGTTCCTGGGTGACCGGCGGAGAAACCCCGGTGACCTTCAAATTCACCGGCCTAACCGCCGATGCCAACTATAGCCTGGCCATTTTCACCAGCGGTGATCCGCTGATGACCCTGACCGTCAATGGCACGCCCACTCTCAATCCCGGCGAGATTTTCACGAGCAACACCACGGCTGACGCCAACGGGAATATCGTCTGTCAGGTGAGCTGCGGCGGCGGGGCCTACGCGGATTACGCTGAAATCGCCGGCATCCAGCTTCTCAAGTTGGCCACCGCGCCAGCTCCTCCGGCTTTGGTGGCACACGCCGGAACGGCCCGGTCGCTCAGCCCGGTCAGCCCCTCGGCCACACTTGGTGCCAGCCCGGCTGCCACCGGTGGCACCGGCCCTTACACCTATGCTTGGTCGCCAAGCACCGGCTTGAATGATGCCACGCTGGCCAACCCCACGGTTACCACCACTGAGGCCACCACGACCTACACACTGACCGTCACCGATTCACTGCTTGTGACCGCAAGAGATACGGTGATTGTCACCTTCACCGTGCCTGCCTTGGTGGCCAGTGCGGGTGCTGATAAATCCGTCTCTGCAGGTACGCCTTCCGTGGTCATTGGCGGCAGCCCGAGTGCCAGCGGCGGCAGCGGCACCTACTTATATAGTTGGTCGCCAAGCACCGGCCTGAGTGACGTCACTCTGGCCAATCCCACAGCCTCGCCCACCGAAACGACAGTCTATACACTAACTGTAACGGATTCGCTTGGCACGCCAGAATCGACGTCCTCGATGACAGTTACTTATGTGTTGCCGCCCACGCCTAACGCGAACCTCATCAGTGTGGACTTTGTTGAAGGCAGCGGTACTCCTTGCTCGGGTGACACCATCGCCTCCGGCACCTTGATGAAAAATGCTGTTGGCATCAGTTTCACAGGTCAGGCCGGCAGTTGGAATCGGCTCAACATCGGCAGCTACAATAACGGCAGCGCCACCTCCGGCTTCCTAAACAACGGTGCCGGCACGGCAACCACCGTCAAGTTATTGCTGGGTTCGGCCACTGGCATTGCCAATCCTGGCGGCTGGCGCTGCAATCCAAACGAAGGAGCCCTCGGCGGAGCTAGCCAACTGCGTTCGGAAGAAGCCTATCTTTACAACGGTGTCGTCACTGGAGACCACTACGTTTGGGCTTTCACGGGCCTCACACCGAACGCCTCGTATAAAATGGTTTGGTTTGGCGACATTGGCAATGCCAGTGGCGCATCCAACGTCGCCAACAGCGTTGCGGGCAGCCGCGACAGTGAAGGCGACTGGAACTGGGACACAGTCAGCGCAGACGCCGATGGGAAAATTATTGGACTTTTCACCGCCCCTAATCCGACTCTGGGCCTCTACGGTGCCCAAATCGAGGCAGTCGGCCCGCCCCCCTCTGGCTACGATACCTGGGCAGCCACCAACGCCGGTGGGCAGACGGCCGGCGAGGATTTTAACCATGACGGCGTGGCTAACGGCATCGCCTACTTCATGGGTGAAACCGGACGCGCCACCAATCCCGGTGTCGTGAATGGCAAAGTCACTTGGCCACACGTTAACGCGGTGAGCGCCTTCGAAGTGCAAGTCTCCACCAATCTGATCGACTGGACGTCAGCTGCCTCAGGCGTTGATTTGAGTAATCCGGCCGAGGTCGTTTACACTTTGCCGACAGGCACTGCGCGGGAGTTCTGCCGCTTGGTGGTCACGCCATAAGCGGCCATATGAGGCGCGGCACTTGCAAGGGGCGCGCCAAGTGAACCGTCAATCAATCAATCACACGCCAAGCCTGCTACATTCAGGCTTGGCGTGTTGCGTGATGCCTATCTGCCGTCTTGTAGCGGCGTGTCTATGACCGCCGATGGCCAATGAGGTGCCTTGTAGCGTTTTCAATCCAGTTGTTATCAATCTTCACACGGCCGTCGGTCACTAAGACCAATCACCAAGCTGCCATCCACAAAGTGGTGTTCAACACCGATGAATTTGAGAAGCCGTTGGGAGAGATCCCGTAGCCCCATGAGGTCTTCGTCAAAGGGGGGTACTATCATGGCATCGAGGGATTGTTCATCACGCGATGAGGTCGTCGATGAACTTTTGCACCGCTTGGACTTTTGGGAGCGCCAGAGCCTGATCTTCGAGCCAACGGTTCTCGCGAATGGAGTTCTGGATGGCGACGGAAGGCATCAAGACAGCTCCCATGGCACTCACCCATGCCTTCTTCTGTTTGGAGATTTCTTTCAATCCACCCGGCTTCCCATAGAATGCCAAGTCGTCTGCGGTGAGATCGGCATTCCCAAGAGCATCATCCCGGAAGGAGAGCGCTTTGTCTTTGAGGGCTTTGTATTGTACTTCACCGCATTCGAGCAGCAGGTCTTCCAACGCACCCGTATGGTTGTTATCCGGCAGGACGAAAAGGCCAAGCCGTGGAGGGCATTGAACCAAGATCCCGGGCTTGATGTTAAAATCAGCGGTGATCGGCAGATCCTGCTCTTTGGTGAACTCAGCGATGAACTTGTCCCGTGCCTCCTCTGGCGTCGCTTCGAGGTCTTGATCCAGGATGACCCCTATGGCGTCCACGGTGAAACCGGCAATTCTGGAAGTGCGGAGGGCTTTGGCGAGCGTTTGGGCTGATTTGGAACCGCCTCCGATGAGGATAAATATCCAGCTTTCGACATTCTGATAGAACCGGGGCACGGGATGAGGGTCGGTAAGCGGCACCTCCTTCCCCTTTTCGTTCTTCGCCGGGTAATCCTTGGGAATCAATTTGCGGTAGAGTTCTGGAATGGCAGAGACTGTCTTCCTCTGCTCAAAGCCATGCAAGTTGAGCAAGCGGGCCATGAACTCAGCATCGTGTGGCCCTTCCACGAGAAGAAAAGTGATGTTTGCTGGCATGGCTTATCGGAGATCTACGCCGCCTTCACTGCGCATGGAACGGATACTCTCTCCACCCAGGCGATACACGTCTTGGCCGGAGTCGCGGTGGGGGAGGTGGTAAGCCACGAGATCGGACACATCGTCCCCGACACTGGCCAGCATGGCATCCACCGCCTCCAGACTGTGAGTGCTCACAAACAGTTGGACACGCTGTTCCCGACAGATTTCGACAAGAAACCGGAACACTCCCGAGAGGGCCTCGGGATGCAGTGCGGTTTCCACCTCATCGAGCAGCAGCATTCCGCCTCTGGCCTGAACGCACGCTGAGGCGAATCCCAGGGCTCGGCGCATGCCGTCGCCTTCCACAGCCAGTGGCACATGACCGATTTTGGAATGATAGAGGTGAATGACCGCACCCCGGCCCTGCGGAGAGCGAATTTCGATGTCCTCCACATCGGGGGCCAGCAGTTGGAGGAGGCGGATCACCTCGGGCTTCATGCGATCTTCCAGGATCTGGTCGATCCCCGCCAGGAGTTGGCGACTTGTGCGGTGTGACACGGGGGTAACCAACTGGCAGGGAACCAAGCGGGAACCCGGTCCCACATCCTTGAAACTTCTGCCGCTGAATTCGTGAATGACCGGCAATTCCTCCAACAAACTTCCAATAGGATCGTTTTTGAGCCAGATCTCCAATGTGGCAGCATATTCCGAAGGTTCTTCGTCAACGAAATCTGAGCCGTCCTCGGGCTCAGGTGTCATCTCGACCTGCCTGAATTCCCTGTATTCGGCCCGGATGTCCACCGCGCGACCGTCGGTCAAGGTCACCTTCATCGCGGCGGTACCGTCGTAGCCATTTTCCCGGGGATGATCATGGGGGAAAAACCATCCGAGGACCTCCAATAGCGGTGTTCTGGCTGATTTCAATTCCCGTTCGCGTCCCACGTCGATCCATTGAGTCGCGCTGGTAGGATTGCTCGCGATCGCCAGAGCTTCTAGCACGCTGGTCTTGCCGCTATTGTTCTTTCCCACCAGCAGATTCACGGTGCCGAGGTCGTCCAGTCGTAGGTTTTCCAACCGGCGGAAATTTTCGATGTGGATGGATTTCCAGTGAGGCATGATGGGCAGGTTTGAAGTTTCTCAAGGGCGATGGGTGGTGGGGAGCGCTGGGAATCCTACGCGGAAATGCGAGCTTTTCATAGCCCCATCTTGGCGAACTCCTCTCCGCCTCCATACGACCCCAAGCTTCGAGGACGATGCGTCGAGTGCGGTATTCGCCGTATTTTCGGATTTCCTTTTCTTTGAGGACGCGGAAAGTTTCGGAGGGGTAGTCGGGGCCGCGCACGTCGGCGGGGTCGAGGATGTAGCGGAGTTCGTCGCGGTCGAGGCCGTAGGCGCGGGCGTAGAAGGCGTCCAGCTCGGCGCGCAACAGCGCCCGGCGGTCCTCGTCCCACCCAAAGGGCGGGCCGTCATAGCCCAGATCCCGCGCAAATGGGGTCAGGGAATGCGAGGTGTAGGTGAGTTCCAGGACGCGGGGAACGATGAAGTCGAGGCGCGGGGCGGTGTAGAAGGTGGGAGGAATTGTGGGCAACTGTTTGACTATGTTAAACTTCAGATGGACATGGGAAATCTTTTGGCGAACAACATAATCGAACACCAAAGAGGCCCACTCTGCATACAAGCAACATTGAAGCTGGTTTGAGCAGCTAGGGGGGAAGAACAATCTCACAAAGAAACAAGGGCCGGACCTTTCGGCCCGGCCCTTGCGATGCCAACGGATTGGCATCTGGTCACCTCCCTCAGGTGAATGGTCACGGCACCGTCGCCGCCGCCCGAATCTTCGCGGTTACGTCTTGGCCTAGACACGCCGCTACACGAAATTCACCCTCAGTGCTATCCCGCGCTGTTTGAAGGGCGAGCAATCATGGATCAAGGTGCTACGAACCGGTAGTTCCAGCGACGGTTGGGGGCGCTATCGCCGTTGACTCCGAAGTCGTCGATGCCATTGAACCCCTGGATGTTGTCCGCCCAGTGGAAATCGAAGGCGGGCTTGCCATCGGCCTTTCCGATGAGTTCTCGCGGCACGGCGAGTTCCAAGCCATTGCCACTGACCCGGTATGAAATCCGGCCCACCGGCTGCCAAGCGCCATCTTTCCAGCACTTGAGGGTGGTGGAGGAGGAATCGATCACCTCGAGGTTGATGATGTAGTCGTAGCCAAGCCAGCCAGTGCTGGCATCTTGGTCGGTATCTAGCAGCAAGAGCATCCACATCGGATCGGTGTGGGGAGTGATGGGCTCGAGTGTTTGGGCCATGAAGTAGATGTTTTGTTCATCATAGGTGGTCTTCATGATCACGAAATCATTGCGTCCAGTGTGGTTCTCGTAAACCAAATCGCCTCGGCCCGGGTGATTGCGATGCACCACATCGCCAATCGTGTCCCGGTACTCCAGCGCAACCGTGGCCCAGTCGTCGAAGCGTCCATCAATCGTGATGGAGCCAGCGCCGGAAGCCGTCGGCATCGGGCGCACTCCTTTGAAGCGGCGCACCCACGCGGCCATTTGATAGTAATAGTTATCCGTGTGGCCGCCGCGCATCGGTTCGCAATCCCGGCTATATTCCTGGTTGTATTCATCGACAAATAATCCGCCCTTGAAGTAGGTATCCTGATCGGTGTACCCAGACCAGTTAGTGAAACGCCCCGCCACCCATTCGTTCCACCCTGTTAGAAAAATGAATTTAGGGTTGGCGGCCAGTGCGTGGTGCCATTGTTCGTCGAAATTGAGTCCCAAGGCGGTGGCGTTTTGCCGGGTATCTTTGGCGTTATTGTGCCAACTGCGGCCCATTGCGCCGCGTTTGTCGGACATGGCGGCAGGGCCTGGTGTGTGGGGCAGGGCATTTTGGGCGACACCGACGCTCATTTGTTCGGCCTCGCCGCGGTTATTTTTGAAGAGGTGCTGAGGGAAGACCTCGAGCCAGCTCCACTGGTTGTCTCCGGATGGGCCGTTCCAGTAATCAGGCATGGGGGTGCGGAATGTGAAAAACGCGCTGATCAGCGGATCCTTAACCAAGTTAGGGTTGGCGAGCAGGAGCGGTTTGCCCTCCCATCGGAACCACAGATCGCTCCACAGCCCAGGTTGATAGAGATCTTTCCAAATCTGATCGAGGACGGGTTGTGGATTTCCGAACGGGCAGACGAAGGCCACGGCAGGTGTGCGATTGCCCTCAGCCCGCATCTGGGTATAGGTGCGGCAGAGTGCCTCATACGCATCTTTGAAGGTGAATGGCGGGTTGGTGGTGTCGAAGAAGACCACGTCCACGCCGGCGTCCACCAGCATGCTGGCGTGCTTTCGGATGACGAACGGATCGGTTGACAGGTAGTAGCCGAGCTCCGGTTCGCCCCAATAATGGTCGGCACCCATGGGGCTTTGCCAATGGATCTTGCCGTCTTTGGCAGCAGCGATAAGTAGAGAGTTATCGGATGGTTTGTGGCTGCCGTCCTGCCGGTGCCAAGTCCAGTAGAAGATACCGACCCACTTATCCTTCTTCATGGGTCCAGCTTCTGCAAAACCAGGGAGTTTTCGGCCCAGGCCATCGGTGGCGACCCATGTGTCTGCGTGCAGATCGCCGTCGGTATAGGGTTTGCCGGCGAAGGGTTCCTCAGCGGCGGTGGCGAGCACGCCCAAGGACCCAAGGATCAGACAGATGGTGGCTAGACGGGCGGTGTCGTGTTGACTGGCAAATGTCACCGATCGGGTTGGATTCATTTGGGGTCTCGTTGTTAGTTTGGGGGCAATGCTTACGGTTGTGGCAGTGGCGGGGACTCTATCCACTGGCGCTTCCAAAGATGCAGTGCGCTGTGCTGGATGTGTCAGTCATTTTTCGGGCGGGTCAAGCCATTTCTTGCGATCATGTGGTTTGGCCGCCTTTCCGTTAGTGCCGAAACCCTCTGCTTGTTTCGTGGTCAAAAACGAGGCGCTTGCTGAGATGTGAGCGCGCTGTCGCTACGGAACGCAAAACTTTTGGAGATTTTGGTGTAATTATTCATTCGTCCGGGGCGTTCCACCCCAGACACGTCGCCAATTGCCCATGAGTACACACAGCAGCCCAGAAATGCCTCAAGCCGTCGTCCACGCCGTTGGCGTGCCAATGTGCAACCCCGTGAATTGCATCAGAAGGATGAAAGGCAAATTGAGCCACCCAATCGGCCTTGAAATGCCTATGATGCTTGGAATCGCGCTATTGTCACAGATTCTCCCGGCAACTGCCGTGCGTGCTGCGGATTGGCCGTCGTGGGGCGGGCAAGCGTCGCGAAATATGGCCTGCGAGACTGAAAAAGGGCTGCCGGACTGGTATTCGCCCGGGGCGAAAAAAGGCGCTAGCAAGAATGATCTTTCCACCACCAAGAACATCAAATGGGTTGCCAAGCTAAACAACAATACATTTTGCAGTCCGATGGTGAGTCAAGGCAGGGTATTCATCGGCACGGCTGGAGGGTCAGCAGCCGATGCCAGAATCCTCTGCTTCGATGAGCAAACCGGCAAGGAGTTAGGAACCTTTGTCTGTGGTCCTTCGAAAACCAAAATAGATAATTTCGGCGTGTGTTCGACACCAACCGTTGAGGGCGATCGTCTGTATTTTGTGGCACCCTTTCCGGAGGTGATGTGCATTGATCTGAAAAGTTGGTTAAATCCATCTGCTGAGACATCTGCCGGGGACTCGGCCCGGCACATCCTCTGGCGCTATAACATGGCCAAATCCATGCAGATCATGCAGGATCATGTGGCGAGTTGTTCCGTTCTGGTTCACGGCGATTTTGTGTATGCCTGCACCGGCAATGGGCGCTTTAAAAACCTTGGCAACCCGTTCTATCCACTGACTCCCAGCCTGATCGCAATTAACAAGCACACTGGCCAGTTGGTCGCACGCGACGATGAACAAATCGGCGAGCAACTCTGGCGGGGCCAATGGTCGTCCCCGTCCCTAGCCAACGTCAACGGCAAACCACAAATCCTCTTTGCCACTGGCAATGGCATTTGTTATGCGTTCGAACCGGTCGATCCGGCCGCAGAGGTCGTCCCTGACCGTTGGGTCACCACCACGCTGCGCGGCCCGATCGTGCATTACATCGACGTCAAAGGCAAAGATACGGGAGGCCTCAGTCCTGCGGAATACGCCAAAAAATTCATGGTGATTCCTGCCACAGTAAAACCGGCGTTGCCGCTCGAGTTCCGCTATTCAATCGATATGCCGGTGACCACAGCCGTGGATTCTTTGCCAACGGCCAAGCTGCCGGATGTGCCGATCCTGAAGAAAATCTGGTCCTTCGACTGTATCCCGCCGGAATATAGGAATGCGGCGTTTTATGCGCACGGGACGGAAGGGGACGGGAAGAAGCACCCGTGCGACATCATAGCAACGCCGGTATGTGATCGCAACCGGGTCTATGTGGCCATCGGCGGGGATCCGGTTCATGGCAGCAGAAATTGCAAGGGGTGTTTGGTGTGCATTGATGCGACGCAGACCGGTGACGTCACCCGCAGTGGCAAGGTGTGGAGTTATGACGAGTTGAATGCATCACTGAGCACGGTGGCCGTTACCGATGGATTGGTCTTTGCCATTGACGAAGCCAGTGTCATTCACTGCCTGAATGCGGACACCGGGCTGAAGTACTGGACCTACGCCCTCAAAGACGACGAGGGCCAGATCAATTCCGCTTTGCTGGTGGCTGATGGCAAGGTATTTGTCGGCAACACCATTCTGGCAGCAGACAAGACGCTCAAAGTGATCAGCACCATCGAAAATTGCAGCCACGGCAGCAGTGTGCCCTGCGTCGCCAATGGAGTGCTTTTCATCGTCATGGGCAAATCGTTATGGGCGGTGTCCGATAAGGGTGACAAGAAACCGTAAGTCTTGAGCCGAATTCCACCTGCGCGGCCACACTACGGAGATGCGTAGTTATAGGTTTGCCGCATCCAATGATCACTTGGAATGCCTATGATGATTGAAACTCGCATTGCCGCCACTCCGGCGCTGGTTCTCTAGCGAGGCTGCACCTCAGACCCAAGACGCAATTTGAAGGCGGCTCGGCTGAGCTTGCCGAACGCCCAAGAGAAGGAAACTTGACCTAATTTGTTTCCTTTGACACCCATGAAATCATCGAGCCACGCGCAGCATGGCGAGGCGTTGCAACAGAGGCGGATGCGAGTAATCCAGCCACACCCGCAAGGCTGCGGGCGTCGGATGGGACAGGTGATCGGCGGAGAGCTTTTTGAGGGCCTCGGCTAGGGCGTCGCCATTGCCAGTGGCGTGGGCGGCGTAGGCATCTGCCTCAAACTCATGGTGGCGCGACCAGGCATTGGCCAGCACGCCTAACAATTTAGTGACGGGCTCCAGCAGGATGAGGAAGAGCACGAGGCCGACGTGAGGCGAGATGGTCTCAACGCCAAAGGCATTGAAGAGCAGTCGGGCAAAGGCCCCGTGGGGATCGGTCGCAAGGCCCAGTAAGAAAAATATCACCGCGCTTTGGACGATGCCCACCACCAACCGCTGCCGGATGTGGCCACATCGAAAGTGGCCGATCTCATGGGCCAACACGCCCAGCAGCTCAGGCTGGGTGCTTTTTTCGATCAAGGTGTCGAAGAGCGCGATTTTTTTGCGTTTGCCGAGGCCGGTGAAGAAGGCATTGGCCTTGGTTGAGCGCTTTGAGCCGTCCATCACGAACACGCCGGAGAGGGGGAAGTGGCAGTGTTCGCCCAATGACTCGATGGCTTGCTTCAGCGGACCCTCGGGCATGGGTGTGAATTTGTTGAACAGCGGCATGATCCACGACGGTGCCAGATAGGTGAGCACTAACTGGAAAACGGTGACCACCACCCAGGCCCACAGCCAAGAGTGGGCGACGTTGCTGAAAATCCACAACACGGCGGCGAGCAGCGGCAGGCCTAGCAGCGCTGCGAGCAACAGGCCCTTGAGGCGGTCGAGGATGAAGGTGCGCGGCGTGGCGCGATTGAACCCGAATCTCTGCTCAATGATAAACGTTTCATAAACCGCGAAGGGCATCCCAATGAGACTTTGCCCGAGTGTCAACAATGATAGGAATATGAGTCCAGCCACAAGATCCGAGGCACTGAGCCCGCGTGCCAACCCATCTAACCCGCTAAACCCGCCCAGCCCCCAGAACACCAGCAACACGGTCAGTGAGACGCTTGACTGGACCATGCCGAAGCGGGCGTTGATGCGCAGGTATTCGCGTGCCTGGTCGAGTTTCGCCGTGTCCATCACCCCGGCGAGTTCGTCGGGCACGCGGGCGGGGAAACTCCGCAGGTTCAGCAGCGTGGCGGCAAGTTCGAGTTTCCACAGCGCGAATACGCCAAGCACAATGATCACTGTCATGAAATTCCACTCACTCATCCGCGCTAGGTTTCAGGTGTTTCCTTTCAGATTTCAGGTTTTTCGACGATGTGATGGTGAATAGCCTCGGTTAGTTCATTATTGATTTTGATCAGTTTGTGGAGTTCGTCTTGGATCTTCAAAAGTGCCTCGGCGTCCCGATACGTTTGCAGCGCTTGTTTGTCCGACGCCTTGGCTGCGACTTTCTGGCCGACCATGATCACCGAGAGCAGCACCAATTGTAAAAATGTCTGCGCAACCCAGGAAACGATTGCGGCCGTGCCAGCTTGCAACGCAGCCGGCAGGCTGATCAGCGCGATGCCCGCAAATACGTAGGCACACCACATCGTGCTCACCGCGTTGGTGATCCATACCGCCAAGCGGCCGTTGAACCCGGAATGCTCGTGATTCGTTAGATGAACACCCACTTTGCGTCGCTCTTCAATGCGGGGATGTGGAATGTGCGACCTAGCGTGATTCATGGGATTGGAGGTACATGGGAGCTGCTGAAATGTCGTAAAATATTTACCTTCAGGCCGAGATGTCCGTGCGGAAGGTGCGCGACGAAATGAGCCGACCCGTTCGGCGAAATCTAACTAGCATGGAGGATCTTTTTTGCCAGCCGAGGGCACCAAAAGCAGCCCCTCTGATGGGGTCATCAGAGGGGCCGGGCTGGTCTAACTGGCAGAACTCAGGGCTTCTTTGCAGATGCCTGTTTCTTCGCCTGGGTGGCGCTGTTCGTTTTGACCTGCTTTTGCGAGGACTTCTTTTGGTTCGCTTTGGGGGATTTGTCGCCCATGATCGTGGATGGTTTGTTGGATTGGATATAGCTGGCGCGGCAGGGTTGCCGAACAAACATGCCGACATTTTCCGTGATGCCGCCGTCGGTGTCAAGACCCGCTTGATCATCGCCTCAAGAAAAATTGGCGTTGGGAGTGGCTGGCAATTTCAGTGTATCCATCCTTGATCATTTTATCCGACGGGCCTAATTCTTGCGGCGTGAAAGCGGCGCTCTCCGGCGATGGCAGGGGGGCGTGAACAACTCCAACCATGAAACCCTCTCGTTCCATGCCCCTGCGACAGGCATTTATTCTTGGAGCCGGATTGGGGACGCGACTTCGACCGCTGACGGAGCGCTTGCCGAAGCCGCTGGTGCCTCTGTTTCACCGGCCGCTGGCGGAATGGGCGCTGGCCGCTTGCTGCGGCGCAGGCATCCAACGTTTCGCGGTGAACACCCATCATCTGCCGCAGGCATGGGAAAATTTTGGAGATGCCGTCCAACCTCCAACCCGTCCGCTGGCCGGGGCTAACGGTACTCCCGCGTTGGCGCGCAGCTGGCAGGGCCGGGAGCTCACCTTGTTTCATGAGCCAGTGTTGTTAGAAACGGGTGGCGCCCTCAAGAACATAGCGCGCTGGATCGGCAGCGAGTCGGTGTTGGTGCACAACGCTGACATTTTCTCAACCCTGCCACTGGAGCGTCTGATTCAGGCACACGCAGATACCGGTATGCCGGTGACCTTGGCCCTGCGTTCCAGTGGGGATGCCAAACACATCGCGCTGGATGCTTCCGGCAGCCATTGCATCGATATTCGTGGGCGGCTGGGGCGGGGGGAGGGGACCCATGTGTTCAGCGGCATTTATTGTGTGAGCCCGGAGTTTCTCGACCTGCTTCCAGCCGATGAAAAAATCTCGGTCATCCCAGCATTCCTCAATTTGGCTCGCTCCGGACTCCTCGGCACCATCATTCTCGACGAGGGGCTTTGGCTGGACCTCGGCGACCGCGCCGCTTATCTGCAAGCCCATCGAGAATTGCAGTTAGGCCCGGCACTGCATCCCGACGCCATCATTGAAGCCGGTGCCTGCCTCGAGCGCTCGGTGGTGGGGCCCGGGGCGGTGGTTAGATCCGGAGCGATGCTTCGGGACTCGATCGTCTGGCCGGGCTGCGAGGTGGCGGGGGATGCGGTGTTGGACACATGCGTGGTCTTTTCCAGCATCCCAGTTTCCGGCATCCATCGTGGCGAGGACCTCTGATCCATCCTCGGGCGTTGGCAGGATGTGC
Organism: Akkermansiaceae bacterium; assembly: GCA_903827375.1. Lineage (GTDB taxonomy): Bacteria > Verrucomicrobiota > Verrucomicrobiia > Verrucomicrobiales > Akkermansiaceae > Luteolibacter. Next base: position 1,980 of record CAIKHZ010000185.1, on the reverse strand, counting down.
AACAGGCACCTCGGCAAGATCGAAAATAGCCAGATCTCCGGCCGCTCCAGTCCTGCCAGAGGTCAGCAACCCACCCTCGTGGACATCCGCTTCTTTTTGCCAGAGGCCTGGTGCGACGACCCAATGCGCTGCGATCAAGCCGGCTAATGACAGAGTCGAGTTCAGAACGCCGATGCAACCCATTCCATTCCATTTTGCCCCGCTTTGAAAATTTTATGCTAATTTCTTGACTCTCTCACTCATCCCCGCTTTCCTTGCGCCCCGCAGCAATGCACCCGTAGCTCAATTGGATAGAGCGTCTGACTACGAATCAGAAGGTTGGGGATTCGAGTTCCTCCGGGTGTACTTCATTTTCAATGAGTTACACCGACTGACTAACAGTCGCCCAGGTGCGAGTATCCAAGTTGGATCTTTTTTGGATACTTTTTCTTCTTCTTTCGCCGAAAGAAAGGAAAAGCTAGGGGTGAAAATCATCGAAAAGAACATCGGACGGCATGAAAACGGGAATTTGTATTTTGTTTCGCGTCGCAAAGGAAAACTGCACCGGCAAAGCCTCGGAACGAAGGATTTGAAGGAGGCAAAGCGGAAAATCCGCGAAATCGGCACTTTGGGGCTGATTACTGCGCGGGAACCTGGCCCACCTGCGGTGGTCCTGCCTGTTCCCTTGCCGGGGGTTGATGCGGGAGTGACGCTGGCGGTTCCAGCGGCACCGGTGATCACGCTGGCGGAGGCTTTGACCGAGCATGACCGGGGGCTTATTTTGCTCGCGAAGGGAACGAAGGAGATGGCGGTGCGCGGAAGAAAGGCGATTGAGCGTTTTGCCAAGGGCTGGGAGGATTTTTCTCCGGTGGCGATTTGGAACGATTATCGGGAAACCGGCCTTGAGCGACAGGGAGCCTTGCTTGGCAGCGCGGCAAACCATTTGCTTTGGTATTTGGGGAAGTTCATCCCGTGGGCGGCAAAGCGGGGTCTGGTGGGGGCGGATGTCATGGAGTCTTTGGCGGAAATTCCCCGTCTGACGGTCAACTCGCGCACGATCCGGGTTCCTTCGGTGGAAGTGGTGGAGGAATTTTTGGCCATGGTGGAAAGCGAGGATCCGGACGGCGGCGCTTATCTGCGGTTTCTGACAACCTCGGGAGTGCGGCTCAGCGGTGGGATCGGCTTGCGGTGGAAGGATATTGACTTTGCCGCTGCGCAAATGGCGCTCGTGCAGAAGGGCGGGAAACGGAAGATCATCCCGATGACAGCCGAAGCCGTGGAGGTATTGAAGAGCCGGGAGGGAAAGGTGAAGCCGTTTGATCTGGATCAAAACGCGGTTGAGCGGCTGGAACGGGTGATGAAACGTTTCGCCAAGGGCTTTAAAATTGACCTCACCTTTTTCCATGCGTTTCGGCATTACTTTGCGTCCCGGTGCTTGCTGTCGGGCTTTACCGTGCAGGAAGTGGCGAAATTGCTTGGCCACTCGGACAACGGTGTTCTGGTTTTGAAAACCTACGGCCACATTTGCAGCGACCACATGAAGGAACGGCTGGCGGGTCTGCGGCTGACTGGCCGTTGAACAGGCCTTGGGTCGGTGCCGTTTGGCACCGACCCCCAAGGAGGTCTTGCCATTGCATGCTTGTCCCGCAGACGGCATTGGGCGCATACCATGACGCCAGTGCCGGTATTGGTCTGGCTAAGACTTCTTCTCCCGGACTGGCCCGGCAACGCTGTCCGTCACAGCGCCAGCCCGGCGTTTTGATTTTATTGCAGCAGGGCATCTGCAGCCTCAGCAAAGAACCGTCGTGCTCGTTTTCTCCATTCTTCAGAAGGCGGTCGATGGTCGATGGCAGTGGCGATGTCCGTGCCCCTGAGGCTGTCCTGGCCCTCCAGCATTTTCCTTGGTTGCATCGCGGATTCTAGCTATTGCATCAAGCTAGCTCACCGCTGGGACATGTGCGATTGCAGAGCGCGTAATGCACCTTCAAACGAAAATCGGCC
>CAIKHZ010000184.1 GCA_903827375.1 Akkermansiaceae bacterium | reverse complement strand
TCCAACTCTATCCGCTCACCCGGCGGTTGCTGCTCGCATGGTAACATTTCTTTGAGGCATTGCGCTTCTGGCCACAGCGGACAGTTAGGGAATCCGACTTGCTCGGTCCCTTGTCGAAAGCGAGGTCAAACACTGAGTTCTGAGACTTTGGCAGCGCCTGATCTGCGCAGGGATGAAGTGCGGTGGCAAGGGGAGGGCGACACCGCTTTGGCACGCGTCTCTATCTACGGGTGATGCCAATGATGGAGGCAAGCATGGTGGAGGCGGAGGCGAGAGCAGGGTCGGCGCGGATTTGTTCGAGTGTCCAAGGCAGGCGGAAGCTCCAGTTGTGAGAGCCGCTGGTGCCAGGGCAGTTGATACGGTCTTCCAGTCCGAAGAGTTCTGTGACCACCAGGGCGACGTAGCGGGATGTGGAGGCGAAGAGCACCTTGATGAAGCGCCACTGGATGCCTTCGGTGAAGCGCGGCCACTGGCCGTTACCAGAAATGGGGACGTCGGCGAATTTGGCTAGAATGCATAACGCATGGTTGGCGTTGCGGGCGGCATCCGCCTCCTCTTTGTTAGAGTAATGGCCGTGGTGGAGGTTGGTGGCGGTGCGGCAGGCATTCCAAACGGCACCGAGCGGGTCGTGATCGTGGGTTGAATAGGTGGCGAAGCTGCATTCGGGAAACAAATGGCCGGGCAGCGGGTGGCCGTACTCATTGCAATCCCAGTGCGGGATGCGAAACCCCGCGATGCCTAACTTGGCGAGGTGTGGCCTCACATAATCCGGCACCCAGCCGAGGTCCTCGGCGACAATTTCATTGGCTCCGGCAGCCTCAACGATGGCGCGCAAGCGCTGGTCGCCATCGTGGCAATTGGCGGCGCGGTTTTCGGCGGTGTCATCGGGACGCTTGAACCATCGCGGCAGGCGGCCACCGGTGAGGGCTGCGGCCTCGTCGTGGTTGAGGTTGGCGAAATGGGCATTGCGATCTGGGCGCCAGGGGAAGGCGTAGATGCGGTAAAACCCTAGGATATGATCGATGCGGAAGATGCGGAAAATCTCGGTGAGACTGTGGATGCGTTGTTTCCACCATGGGAAGCCATGGGCCTCCATCTCATCCCACCGATACAGCGGAATGCCCCAGTTTTGCCCCCACTGCTGAAGGAAGCGGTCGTGAACAAACATGCTTTCAGGTGGCGAGCCTCCCCACCAATCGAGATGAAACGAATCGCGGGCGAAAAACGCATCGCTGGAATGCCAACTCACGCCGATGGGCACATCACCCATCAGCTTGACCCCTCGGGTATCGGCATGAGCACGCAGAGCCCTCCATTGGCGGAAGCACAGCCACTGGACGAAGGCATAATATCCGAGCCGGTAAGCGACGGCTGGAGCATCGAGAGCGCGTTGGAGGTCGAGGAAAGCGCGGGCTTTTTCCGGTGTTTGGCAGGATGCGGGCCACTGGTCCCAGGTGAGGGTTTCCCCGTGGCATTCCATCAGCCAGCGAAACAAGCAGTAGTCGTCCAACCAACCGGCTTCGGCACGGACAAAATCCTCCAGCTCCTCGCGCAGGGCTGGCGCGGCTTCCTCAAAACGCGACCATGCCAGTTCTAGCAATGTTCGCTTGGCCAACCGCACGGCGGGGTAATTGACGAGGCGTGCGGCGCATACGTCGGCGAGGTCGAGGCGTGCGGTGAGGACATCTGCGGCGAAGATGCCGGGGATTTCGGTGGCTTCGATAGCCAGATAGATCGGATCCAAGGCGATGGACGAAAGCGCGCTGTAGGGGCATTCCTCGATGCCGTTTTCGTTGATTGGCAGCAATTGGAGGAAGCCGACGTGGTGTTCGGCGGCCCAATCGACCCACTCGCGCAGGGCCAGCGTATCGCCGATGCCGAGGTCGCCCTTGCGTCGCGGGGAAAACGCGGGAAGCAGGATTCCGGCGCTGCGTTTGTGAGTCGATTTCACACGCCCTGTGGTTGCTGGCTTTGCTGGTGGAGGTGCTTGAGCACGGCAGGCGGCATGGGCGAAGGATCGGGGTAGTCAAACACAGCGCCCTCGTAGTTGCGCAAGGTGACCTTGCCGGGGGAACTGTCGATAATGTATTGCGGGTTAAGCGGGATTTTGCCGCCGCCACCGGGCCCATCAATCACAAATTGTGGGATGGCGTAGCCGGTGGTGTGGCCGCGCAGGCCCTCGATGACGGCAATGCCATCAGCCACCGGGGTGCGCAGGTGGGAGGAACCGTTGATCAGATCGCATTGATAGAGATAGTAGGGGCGGACGCGGCACATCAGCAATTTGTGGACCAGGGCTTTCTGGACCTCCACGGAGTCGTTGACGCCTCGGAGCAACACCGACTGATTGCCCAGAGGAATGCCGGCATCGGCCAAGCGACCCAAGGCATCGCGGACCTCTGAGGTCAACTCGCGGGGGTGATTGGTGTGAATCGATACAAACAAAGGATGGTACTTTTTCAGCATGGCACACAATTCCGGGGTGATACGCTGAGGCATGAAAATCGGGATGCGCGTGCCGATGCGCAAAAACTCAATGTGCGGAATGGCCCGCAAACGGCTGAGGATGCGTTCCAAGCGCTCGTCGGAAAATATCAACGGGTCGCCACCGGAGAGCAACACGTCCCGCACCTGCGGCGTGCGTTCGAGGTACTTGAAAGCCGCTTCCCACTGGGTTTCGAGATGTTGCTCGCCCACCCCGGAAACCACCCGCGAACGGGTGCAGTACCGGCAATAGGACGCACAGCGGTCGGTCACCAAGAACAATACCCGGTCCGGATAGCGGTGGACCAAGCCGGGGACCGGCATGTGGGCATCCTCGCCGCAAGGGTCGCTGAATTCTTCCGGCGCGTTCCATCCTTCCTCGATGCGCGGAATCACTTGCCGGCGAATCGGGCATTCCGGATCATCACGGTCGATCAGATTGAAAAAATGCGGGGTGATGGACATTGCCAGTTTGTTGCCGGCCAGCAACACGCCGGCTCGCTCAATAGCGGTTAGATCCAAACGGGCTTCGAGATCCGCCAGCGAATCGACGCGGTTGCGCAGTTGCCAGCGGGTTTCGTGCCAATGGGCCATGGCCTCAGCAGGCCAATAACCAGGCGCATGCGAGCGGAAGGTGACGTCAGACATGGAGGGAAGAATGTGGCATTATAGATTCGAGGCGTCGCTATCATTCTCGGCGTCACTCTCGGCGTCGGTCCCGGTATCTGCCTCCACCTCGATTTCCTTGCGCCAAGCTTGTGAGAGCCACGGGCGGATCAAGCCGTAGATGAGGTAGGAGCTAAAGACCACCACCGGCGTGATATAGTGGAATTTGACGGCAAGGACAAGAATCAGGGCGGCGATGACCAGAGCGCCGAGGGTACCGCGGGTGCGCCAGCCGACTTTTTTGAAGCTGGGATAGCGCACATCGCTGATCATCAGCCACGACAGGCCGAGCATGGCACCGGCGAGGGCGTATTTCCAGGGGCCGAGTTCGCGATCATTGTCGTAGATTTGGATGATCAAAAACGTTAGCGAGGCGATGAAGCCTGCCGCCATGGGAATCGGGATGCCACGAAAATCGTTGGAGGCACCCGGTTTTTTGGGCAGCGCGGCGAGGCAGTTGAAGCGGGCCAAGCGCATCGCCCCGCACAGCAAATAGCCAAAGGCAATTCCCCAGCCGACGTCGCCCAGCGGAAATAACACCGCCTTGGAAACCAGCATTGCCGGAGCCATCCCGAACGACACGATATCGGCCAGGGAATCAAACTCGCGGCCAAATGGCGATTCGTGCCCGCCGAGACGCGCCAAGCGCCCGTCCAATAAATCAAACAGGCACGAGCCGAAAATCAGCAGGATCGCGTATTCGTAGTATTGTCGGGAAATCTCAAAATACTCTTTGGCTGGCAGCGGCAGACCGTTGGGCATTTTTTGGGCCTCCACCTGCACTTCAATCAGTCCTTTCAAAATCATCAGCACCGCGAAAAATCCGCAGGCCAAATTGCCAGCTGTCATCAGGTTGGGCAAAAAGTAGATTTTCGGCTCGTCTGGGTCGCGTTGTCTAGCCATGCGGCGCGAAAGTCGCACAATTCCGCCAAAAAAACAGCTCAATTTCGCCGCATTTCTTTATGGGTTCACTCGTCGTGACTGATATTTCCGCTGCCCAACGGTCCCCGATTGAGCTAGGGTCGGTTCATGAGTGCGGTGACGGTGGCGGAAATGCGGGCGATGGAAGCGCGGGCAGGGGAGCAAGGGTGGACCGAGGACCGCTTGCTCAGCCATGCTGGGGAACGCCTCGGTCACGCGCTGGCGGCGTATTTTCCGACCCCCGGCACGCTTATCGCGTATCTCGGCAAAGGTCACAACGCTGGCGACGCGATCGTTGCCATGCGAGTGATGGCACAGGCGTACGGCTGGCAGATCGCCGCACGAGCCGCGTGGCCGCCGGCAGATTGGGCGGCACTGACCCGGGAAAAATGGGTGGAAGGTGAGCCGGTGAGTTTGCTGGAAGAGCCGCCAGACTGGCGCGTGCTGCGGCGACCATTGGTCCTGTTGGACGGGCTCCTCGGCATCGGTGCCACGGGTGCCTTGCGCGAACCGCTCGCCGGCCTCGCCCGCGAAATGGCTTGGCTGCGCGAGCATGCCGGGTGCCGTGTGGCAGCAGTGGATATGCCGTCCGGAGTGGATCCGGACAGCGGAGAAGTCTCTATGGGGGCGGTGACCGCAGACGTCACATGCATGATCGGCGCAGCCAAACGCGGGCTCCTAATCGCCACCGCCGCCGACGCCACTGGCGCGCTGGCTGTGGTGCCACTTGCACCGCTGAGCCCACCGCAGGGAGGCAACCTCGAATTGATTTGCCCACTCACCATGACCGTCGGCAAAGCGCCGCGTCCATTTGATTTCCACAAAGGCATGGCCGGACGGGTTCATCTGCTGGCCGGTTCCGCAGCTTACAGCGGCGCGGCAGTGCTGGCTGCCAGTGGGGCCCTGCGCGGTGGGGCCGGCCTGATCGTGTTGCATGTGCCAGCTGCCGTCGCCCCTGCAGTTGCCGCCAAGTGTCCCTGCGAAATCATCGTCCGCGTCTGCGAACATCCGCTGGAGCTACTGGAGAACCAGCCTGACGCGCTGGTCATCGGCCCGGGCCTCGGCCCCCTTAGCGGCGCGTTCGCCGATGGCTTGCTGGAGTTGCTCGACCGCACCGCGCTGCCCACCGTGCTGGATGCAGACGCGCTCAATTTCCTCGCACAGCAAAACCAACTCGACCGCCTCAAGCCAAACCACGTGCTCACCCCGCATCCCGGCGAGTTTCGGCGGCTTGCGCCGGATCTTGCCGACCTGCCGCGCGAGGTCGCGGCCCGCACGTTTGTGGCTCGGCATCCGGCGACCTTGCTACTCAAAGGATGCCGCAGTTTGATAACCCGCAACGGCGAACCGCTGTGGTGCAATGCCACTGGCAGTCCCGCCATGGCAACCGGCGGCCAGGGCGATGTGCTCGCCGGAGTGTTAGGTGCCCTCCTGGCCGCTCGTACTCCCGGTGTGCCCGCCGCTGCTCTGGCAGCCTGGCTCTGCGGTCGTGCTGCGGAAATTGCCCTTGCCGGGCGCAGCGCCTCCGAATCCTCCCTCACACCCAGCGACCTCCTGGGCTCCCTCGGCAGCGCCTTCAATGATTGGCGTGAAAGCACACGCTGAAATCAGCCCTACTTGGCGTCAGTCTTGGCGTCGGCGTCGTGCTCGGCCTCGGGGGCTGCGCTGTTGGCGTGATCCGGGTGGTGGGCCCCATGAGCTTCGTGAAGTTGTTTCGTGCCATTTTTTCCTTCGAAATCATGGCGTTCGCAGGAGATTGAGAAGGCACTTACGGCCGCAAGGATTGGCAAAAGGAATTTCATCTGGGGTTTTTATTAGCCGCACCAGCTCAAAACGCAACCCTCGCAGCGCAAAAGTTTCATGTCGGGGGCAGCCAGGCTTCCACGGCTCGCGCTGCACGTTCGTGGGTACCAGCCGCGCCGAGCATGGCCGCAGTTTGCGCCAAGCGGGTTTGCAGCCTGCCACGATAGTCTGCATCTTGCAACAAGCGCCGCAAGGCCGTGGCAATGGTCACCGCCGCCGCATCAGCTTGGATAAACTCTTCCACCACTTCCTCGCCGGCCAAAATATTAACCAATCCGATGTGCTTGAGCCGCACCAACATCCGCCCCACCAGGTAGGTCGGCCACGCCACCTTGTACGTCAAACAATAGGGCAATCCGAAATAGGCCGCCTCCAAGGTGGCCGTGCCACTGGCAATGACTCCGCAACCGGCCCGCTGCATCAATGCATGACTGCCGCCGTCGGTGATCTTAAGCAGCCCGCCAAGCTGGGCCTCGTCCGCTAGAGCACGCATCTGCCTCGCAAGCTTGGGTGAGGCACCCGGCGCTTCGAAGCGCAAATCCCCGTTCCAGGCACGCAGGCGTTTGGCCGTCTCGAGCATCACCGGGAACAAGCGTGCCACCTCACGCTCACGACTCCCCGGAAACAACCCGACGAGGCACCCGTCTCTAACCACGCCATCCAAGCGTTGCTCTTGCAACTCATCGACCAAGGGATGGCCGACGAAGGTTGTCTTCAAGCCGGCCTGCTCAAACAGCGCCTGCTCGAAGGGGAACAAACAAAGCATCTCGTCGAGCAAACACGCCATTTGCGGGATGCGCCGCCGGTTCCACGCCCATACCTGCGGGCTGATGTAATAAACTTGGCGGGTCTTCGGACACTCGCGCCGCAATGCCCGGGCAAAACGCAGGTTGAAACCCGGGTAGTCGATGAGTACCAGCACATCCGGGCGCAGCGCCTTCGCTTCCTCCAGCATCTCGTCAAAGCGTTGGCGAAACCAGCGAAAATGCTTGATCACCTCCCACAATCCCACCACTGCGGCGTCTTCCACCCAGTCGCGCACGCTGCCTCCGCTCGCCTCCGCCATCTCCGGCCCGCCCACCCCGGCAACTTCCAGGTCCGGCCGAAGCGTCTTGAGAGCACGCAGCAACCCGGCCCCATGGGCGTCACCACTGAGCTCACCTGCTACCACATAAATTCGCCCGGCCATGCCCAGATTGCTTAGCAGCTCCTGACAATCTGGCCAAGGAAATCCAACCAAATAAAAATTCAACCCGTTTTTTGAAAAAAATAGCTGGCTGACCGACTTCCGCATTGATTTTGCAGCGGGTTGCGCTTTGTCTTGGCTCCGCCGCCCAACGCGTGCCAACTCCTCATGTCCACAGTCAGCCCAGACAGCCCAGAATCCCCTCGCCCGATTGGTGAAATCGCCCAAGGCCCGAGTGCCTTCGAACAATTTCTCGATCGAAACCAGAAGAACCTCGTGGCCCTGACCATTTTCTTGGCCTTGGCGGTCGCCGCTTGGGTGATTTACCACGGAGTGGTCAACAGCAAGGAACACAGTGCTGGAGCCGAACTCACCAAAGCCGAGGATCAGGCCTCCCTGAGCAGCCTCATCAAGAATCATGCGGGCACCGCAGCCGCCGGCAGCGCCGAAGTGTTGCTCGCCGATCGCCAATGGTCCGAAGGTGACAAGAATGCCGCCATCGCAACCCTCAAAGCATTCATTGCCGCCAATTCAAAGCATCCGGCACGCCCGACCGCCCAGGCCAGCCTCGGCTCTAAACTCCAAGCTCAAGGACAAGCGGCCGAAGCCAGCAAGATCTTCCAACAAATTGTCGAGGATCCGGCCGCTCGCTTCATGGTCCCCTACGCTCTGCTCGCCCTCGGCGATATTTCAAAGGCCGCCGGCGATACCACAGCCGCCGAAAAGTCCTATCAAAAGGCCAAAACCGAATTCCCGGACAATAGCTTTTCTAACATCATCAACAAGCGCATCTCCCTGCTGAAGGCCCAACTGCCGGTCGAAATCGCAGCCCCACCAGCCCCGGCACCGGCTGCCACCCCAACGGCACCGGCTGCCCCAGGTGCTCCGGCAACCCCAACGCCCCCGGCTGCTCCTGCTGCCACCTCGGCCCCGACTCCCACCCCCACTCCGGCTGATCCGGCCCCGACTGCCACCCCTGCTCCGGCAACCCCGGCACCCGCCACTCCCGCTCCGGCCGCCACCCCAGCACCAGCAGCCCCGGCACCTGCCACCCCGGCACCTGCCACCCCTGCACCTGCCGCCACCCCAGCACCTGCCGCCACCCCAGCACCTGCCGCCCCAGCACCTGCCGCCCCGGCGCCCGCCACCCCGGCACCTGCCACCCCGGCTCCTGCCGCCCCTGCACCTGCCACCACCCCAGCACCTGCCACCACCCCAGCACCTGCCGCCCCGGCACCAGCGGCACCAGCGGCACCAGCGGCACCAGCGGCACCAGCGGCACCAGCGGCACCAGCGGCACCGGCCGAGTCGGCCCAGCCGTAATTTTTTTGCAATCGTTTCACATTCATTAACTCCTATTCCCCCAAACACCGTGTTTAAGAAAGTCATTGGCCAAGACGACTCACATCGTCCATCCCCGGCTCCACCAGCTGGTTACCGG
>CAIKHZ010000183.1 GCA_903827375.1 Akkermansiaceae bacterium | reverse complement strand
AACATGGCCGGCAACGCATTGCTGTTGCACTTCAACGGTGATTTGGCCGATACGTCCGGCTATGAGCGCGATGTGGCGCCCTACGAGGGCGGCAGTTGGACCGCTGGGCATGTGGGCGAGGTCGACGACATCGCTTACGCGCCGTTTTTCCTGACGGCCCAGGGCGTTAATTTCAACTGGGCCGGTGGACGTTCGGAAACGAATCCGGACTGGGCGGGATCGGCCGGGAGCACGGTCATGTTCTGGGCGAAGCTGTCGTATTCCGCCGTGGAAGCCGATGATGGCTTTAATCAGCCAATCATTTGTTTTTGCTCCTCGGAATACAATGCCGGATTGCTCGTCATGGGCGGGATTCCGTTTGATGAAAGCGCCACGCCCGCGCGCCAGGATCCCATGGTGCAATTGAATCTGACGCACGGCACTTATTACGGCATCTGTGTTTTCTTCCTGCACAAATACGCGTGGCAGCATGTGGCGATCGTGTCGGACGCCGACCATCATCAGGTGTATGTGAACGGGTGGCTGGCCGACGAAAATTTCACGGAGACGTTCCAGTCCGACATGGGCCTGCGCTTTGGCGGTTGGTATGACGACAACCAAATGTCCATCAGCCCCGCTGTGGAACTGGCGGAGTTCGCGGTTTTCAACCGGGCCATGTCGGCGGGGGAAGTCGGCAACATTTATCAACTGCAGTATCAACAATCGTAAAATTATGAACGCAATCGCAATCAAACCAAAAACGGTTGAACTCGTGCCGGCGCGCACGGCGCAACTGAACGAAATCACTTGGCGCACGAGCGATGACGCTTTTGCGCGCAAGCTGCAAGTCATCGTGAACAACGCCACGGCCTTTACCATCGCGGGCGCGGACTATGACGCGCTGGGCCAGTGGACGGATGAAACCATCCAAGGGCTGATTCTGGCGCGTTACGGCCTCGAACTCGCGACACCATAATCCATGCCGATCACGCTCATCAAAGAGGATGGCACCGGCAAGGCCGATGCCAACGCTTACGCGAACGTCGCGGATGGCGACGCCTATCACGCCGGGCATTTGTATGCCTCGGCGTGGACGGCGGCGACGGCTGATCAAAAAGCCGTGGCGCTGGTGATGGCGTCGCGGCTGATTGACGCCGAATACCAATTCGGCGGCACACGGTCGGTGGCGACTCAGTCGCTGCAATGGCCGCGTGAGGACTGCCCCGATCCTGACGCGGGCGACATGGTCGCCGAGACGGTGGTTCCGAAGGTCGTCGTCGCGGCTGCGTGCGAGTTGGCGCGAGAACTCATCATCGCGGACCGCACCGCCGCGCCCGCTGGCGAAGGGCTGAAGTATTACAACAATGCCGGAGTTCAAACCGGTTACGACAAGGCGGACACGCGGCCAATCATCCCCGCCGTCGTCCAGGCGTTGCTCGCGAAATATGGTGCGCTGATTAAATCGAAAAGTGGGTCGGTGAAACTTGTGCGCGTATGACTGAACAAATTCAAAATCTGAAAAAGTTCCGCTTCATCCCGGAGATCACGCTGGGCAACGTCCTGCAACTGTTGTCCATCGCGGCGGCGGTCATCGGCCTTTGGGTGAACATGGACAAACGCATTTCCGCCGTCGAACTCCGCGAGAGTTATTCCATCGAGGAACGGCGCGACATGAAAAAAAGTTTGGCGACACTCGCCGAGAATCAGGCGGTCATGGCTCGCACGGTGGACCGCATCAGCATCTTGTTTGATCAACACGCGAAAGGAGAATTGAAATGAAACAATACACTGCGATTCATGTTGGGACGCGCTGGGCAACGGAACACACCTGGGGCGTGATGGTGGAAGGCGTTGGCCGGCCCGGCGCTGAATTATTGTGCGTCGGCTGCACGCAAGGGCAAGCCGAGGGCATGGCGGCCAAACTCAATGGTGTGCCGCCACCGCGACCGGCGGTGAAGGTGGCTGCGGTGGCCGTCGCCGCGCTGGTGCTCTTGATGGTCTCTGGTTGCGCCATGTCGCCGCTCAAGGGTGGCAAGGCGACGACACTGAGTAAACCTACTCAAGGCATCGAGCAAAGCGTCGTCCAAGGCGACAACCCAGCGCAAGCCTCGCGGCAAGATCAAGAAACTGTTCGCACCAAGTCTTACACCGTGCCGACCGGGTCGCGCTTGATGGACACGCGAATTGTGACCGATGGGGCGGGAGCGCCCGTCACCAATTCGCAAGTCCTGCTAGTCAGCGCGCCGATGGCTGTGACCGAACATGAAACGACGCGAGCAACTACGGAATTGGGAGCGGCGCAGAAAGACACGGCGCGCGAATTGAGCGCGAAGCTGGCGAGCCTCAAGGGCATCGTGTGGGTCGGCGTGGTCGTGTTCCTGTTCGGTCTGGCGACGATGTTTTATCCGCCGTTGAAACTCATCATCGGCAGTGTCACAACGAGCGTGGCAATCATCGTAGGCGGTCTGGCGTTGATGGTCTTGCCAACGCTGATCGTGGGGAATGAACTTTTGATTTTACTTGGCGTAGGCGCTTCGGTGGGTGTATGGTTTTTCGCACACCGGCATGGGCAGTTGCGCGGGCTGGTGGACGCGGTGAATGTGACTAAAGTTTCGGAATTGCCGGGGAAAACTCCTGACAAATCCTGACTGGAAAATCTCATGTTGATTCGTTTTGGTTCCAACATGGAAAATAGCGGCGTGGAAATTCGCCAATGTTTATGCGGGGGAAAGCAAGCACACGAAAAATGGCATAGGATTCGATTCCCTTCACCCGCTCCAAATTTGATTCTATTCAATAGAATCAGTGTATTCACAATTTAGAAGCGTCAAGAAAGCGCCCACCTGCTAACGTAAACTGCTAACGCGTGCAATTT
>CAIKHZ010000182.1 GCA_903827375.1 Akkermansiaceae bacterium | reverse complement strand
GACCGGAACCACCGATGCGCAAATCATCGACCTGCTGAAATCGTGCCGCGAATGACCCACACCTAACTTCCACCATGCGCCCACCCACCGAAATCGACCTCGACTACGTGTCCAAAGCCATCATCGGCACCGCCTCGCCGGTGCTGGGCGTCATCACGTCCTATCAGGAGCAGATCGAATGGCACCTGCGACTCGCGTCGCTGCTGGTCGGTTTGATGGTTGGCATCCTGTCGCTGGTGAGCATGGTCAGGAAGCTGCGTAGAAAGTGAGAACGTGTAATGCCCATCCGCGGGCGCGGTTGAACCAGGTGACGGAACGCAACTGCGGGCTTGTGCCCGTCGGATCGCACGGCTTGCTCGGCATCCAGATCCAAGAGGTGGCGATTGATAGCGGGGCCTCATGAACGGCGTCAATGGTATTAGGGATATTCATAGGGCGGGGAACACTGCATACGCGGAAATCTCTTCCTTGACATAGGGTTCCGTCGACGCAGGAACGCTCTCTGGCAGGTAGTCAGGATACCATCCATAGGAAAACTCCACCCGAATTTTGGAGTCCCATATTCGCATGTAACCTGCCTCCTCACCCCCGTAAAACTCGGATACCCATAATTCTCCAGTTGCCTTGCGAGAATAGTGAAACCACCGCCCGAACTTTGCAGTTCCCCCTGCTGGCACTCGCAACAGTTGTTTCTCTGTTGCGGGCGGATATTCCACGATCCGATGGTTCTCCGCTACTCCCTTGTTGCGATCTGCCGCAGAGACTGAAATCGAATAAAAGTTGGCGCTCTTGACAAGCGTCACAGGGCTGTCGGTATGATTACTGACACTTACAGTCACGATCAGGATATCCGTGTGCTTTGCCGATGGATCTTCATCAATTGAGCAACTTAACTCGCAGGGAAACTTTGAATTAGTCGATACCGTGGTCAAAGGGATCTTGCCATGAGGAGTGCCTTTCTTGATTTGAATCTGCGATTGTTGCGGCGTTACCCCATCCTTCCGCAAGACTAGGGGGCTTCCGCATGAGGTAATGAACGCGACTGCAAGGATCATGAAGTAATTGCGCATACGATTTAATGTGAAGGCACCGCGCGGTCGGGGTCTGACTGGGAGGAAATTGAGGAGCTATCCGCGGTGGCATCCATGATCGTCCGGCGTTCTTGGGTGTATACAGCTATTTGGTCGTGTTTGGTAGAATTCCGGGCTGTTGTGATTTGGCTCTCCGGACCCCTACCGGATCAATATGCCAACGTGGAGTGTCATCAACCCGCTCACTCAACATTTCCAATGCAAGGCTGGGTGAGCTTCCTTCCACAGTATAATAGTGAACACTACTTTCAGTTGATTCCGGGAGGCCCTTCTCATTCAGGTATAGGCCCTTCGCAAGGCGCGACCAATCAATATTCGGAGGTTGAAGGTCTGATGACTTGCAGCGATAGGACACCACAATATCTTTGGCTCCGTCGGTGGTGATACTGCACTCGACCCTTAGGGTGGTGCCCTTTAGGGAACTCTCAATCATTGCTGGATAATCGATCTCTCCAATAACTTTGGGAACAGTTGCAGTTTCAGCGATAGGCTTTACAGTTCCTTTGCGGCATGCTCCCGTGAGCAAGACCACTACCAGGAGTAGTCCGACTGTCGTTACTAGTGATAGGTGAAGCTGTTTCATATTTTGCATAAGCGTTTTAGCGATGGCGGCCGGGTAGTTGGGGTGAGTTATCGGGGTGGTTGAGTGGGGGGCGACTTGCCATCTGCTCCTTTTCCGGCTTTCTTCGCTTCGTAAGGCCACAACTTCCATTCCAGCACTCGTGTAGCTCGATTGACGTAAAGCGGAATCGTCAAACATCCATCTTTCAGGGGGTAGGTCCTGGATCCGGCACCTAGAAGCGGTATCGTGTGCAGCACGTGCGCGAGTTCTTCAGTGGAGATTCCCTTCGTCAACAGCGCACTCGTCGCTGCCATGTCTAGATCTGACGGTGCTCCTGTCGGGGGAAGTCTTTGGGTCCAACCATCTTTCTCCGCGGAGTATCCTAGAACGACTGAAGCCAGAATTCCAAAAATAGTTAGGAGTTTCATAGATTTTCGCAGAACGCCCAGCCTAGCCGCCGGGCGGTTGGGGTGTGGTTGAGGTGAAGTTACGGAGCTGAAGCCGGTCGGCTGCGGCGATTTGTTGAACTAAGCCGCTCCGCGGCAACGAGTTGAAGAGGGAAAGCAATTCGAGGAGGTGTTGTTCCTTGGTGGCGTTTGAAGGGTTGGGATGTCAAAGTCGGCGCGCAATGAAGCACCATAACAGCAAACAGCCAAGCCGTCAATCCGGAAAGCCCGTGTCG
>CAIKHZ010000181.1 GCA_903827375.1 Akkermansiaceae bacterium | reverse complement strand
GGCACGCTGGCCGGCAGCGCGGCCCTAACCGTCACCGGCACGGCCTCGCTCAGCGGTGGCACAGTGACCGGTCAGTTGCTGGGCAACACCGATAGCGGCGGCAACGTTCTAGTGGCCTCCGGCGCTTCTCTCGGCGGCGGCTCGCTGACGGTTTCCGGCGGCACACTCACGCTGGCCGGCACTGCCACCAACACCCCGGTGACCATCGGAGCAGGCGCGACTTTAGTGGATTCCAACGGTGGCCTAGCGGCGGCAGCGGCGCTGACCAATACCGGTACTCTAACGATCAACTCGGCGGAATCCGTTAGCTCGTACACCCAGAACCCAGGTGGCACGCTGGCCGGCAGCGCGGCCTTAACCGTCACCGGCACGGCCTCGCTCAGCGGTGGCACAGTGACCGGTCAGTTGCTGGGCAACACGCTCAACGTCGTCAGCGGTGTGGTGACCAACACGGGCACGCTTGGCACCGGCACCACCCATTTGGACATTGCGGCGGGAGCCAGGTTGGTGGCCGTCGGCACTCAAAGTTATAGCTTGCTGACCACTTCGGGCAGCGGCTCCGCGGTCTGGCAGGGAAGTCTAACCAACACGGCGACGCTTGCTCCCGGCGGTGCCGGTGGCGTTGGCGCGCTGCAAGTGACCAGCGGCAATTTCACCAACTCCGCTGGTGCCGTGCTCAAACTCGACATCGCCGCCGCCAGCCACGACTTGCTAGGCACCACCGGCAGCGCAAATTTCGCCGGCACCCTCGACCTCAACCAAGTCGGCTCGGCCGTCACCCCGTTCGTGTCAATCCATGTGGTGGATGCCGCAGCGTACTCTGGCAATTTCACCACGCTGACTGAAAATTTGGATGGCGCGGTGTGGTTCAATCCGGCCAGTGGCAACATCATGCGCATAGCGATTCCTAGCAACGGAAACAGCTTGTTTGGTGCCACCGCCAATCAATCCGCCGCATGGGTGGCGCTCTATGACGACGTGATTGATCCGGGCATCACCAACGTCAGCGTGGTGCCCGGCGGCAACCCGGGGTATGGCATCACCAGCGGCATCGCCAGTGGGAACAATCCAGACCTGTTGTGGGCGCTGACGTCCAGCACCACGGCTGGTGGCCTCAATGCCAGTTTGCTCAATCACCTATCTCCGGAAGTATATGTTGGACTTTCCGACTACGCTCTTCAAGCCACCCGCAGCCACCAGCGCAGCGCCTTCGCCGCGCCGGCTGTGGCACCTGCTCAGTCAGGCGGCAAGGATGCCAGTCCCGCCAAATGGCCATGGGAAATGTTTGTTGCTGCCGACTCATTCCACATCCAATCCTCCGGCTCCCAAAACCAGGCGGACTTTGAACTCGGCGGCGGCGGCATTCTCGCCGGGCTGCGGGCCAAGCCAACGACCCGCCTCCAACTCGCCGCCTATCTGGCCGGGGATACCGGCACCATCGACGGGGCGCTGATCCATGGCGTTAGCACCGGTTGGTCGCTAGGTGTGCTTGGCGAGGCGATGCTGGAAGAGGCGTCGGACACCCGTCTCAGCGCCGGTATTTCCTATGGAAGTTATACATTTGATGGCACCCGCAACAGTGTGGCTGCCGCCAGCGGCGGTTGGCTCCCCGTTGCTGTGGGCTTCTCCGGTGTCACAGCCGATGCCTTGGACGTGTCCGTCGGCGTGGATAGCGTCGTCTTTTCCAATGAGCACTTCCGGCTCGTCCCCGCCTTCTGCGTCCACGCCGCCACTGGAACCATGGACTCCTTCCGTGAAAATTCCAACCCCGCCGTCGGCTCGCCCATCGCCCTCGCCGTCGGCACCGATCACTACACCTCGGTGCTCGCCGAATTGAGCCTGCGCGGCGAGGCGGTTGTTACTAGCAAGCTTTCCGTATCCGGCCAATTAGGCATCAGTGGCGGCGTCGGCGACGATCCCCATGTCCTTGCCGCCCGCTTTGCCAAGGGCAGCCGACCGTTCCAGACCCGCTCCGATGCTTTGTCTAACAATTCTGCGTTTTTCGGAGTATCTGCCACCTACCAACTCAGTTCCTCTGCCAGTGTGGCGCTGGGTTATCGTGCGGAGTTCCGCTCTGATGCCGGCACGTTCAACGGTCTGAACCTGATGTCCTCGTTCCGCTTTTGAGGAACGCGCAAGAAGTGGGTTCCCTTCAAGACGAGTGGACCGCCTGCTCACATCTTGCCCATGAGATGCGCAAGAAATGGCCGCCAGACGACTGCCCTCCTCGGCACATGAGCCGCGCAGGCATGGACTGTGGGTGGTGGTTCGGATTTGACAAAGTCGCCCGCTGCTGTCCACTCTCAACCCATGCCGGACACCTCATTGCCACCTACGGAGCAGGACCCAAGCCTTCACCCGACTCATGAAAGCCCCCTCTCCGGGCCAAGCTCGAAGACGACTATCACCCCCACAATGGCCTTGGGAACGGTCATCGCCGCTTTGCTGGTCCTTCTTATGATGCTCAAATTCCGACCCGCCAATGACGGACACAAGTCCGGCGACACCCGCGCACTCGCCTCATTGCAGGCTGAACTCGAGGAATTGAAACGCCAGAGCGGTGCCCTGGGCGTGCCGGCTCTGGGTGGTGGCGAGCAGATGGAGGATGTGACCTCACGCATCAAAAAAGATGCCGATAACCTGGTCCTGCTGGCTAGCCGTTACAAGCAGTTGCTGGATGATGCAAACGGCAATCTAGTCAAGAAAAACAACGAGTGGCGCCTCTCCGAACAGTACCGCCAATTGGATAGAACTGAACTCGAACGGGTGAAAAACGAACTCCAACAAGCCAAGGCCAGCAGCACAGATATCGAACCCTTGCGCCGCGAAGTCACCGACCTCAAAACCCGCCGCGACGCTCAAGCCACCGAAATCGCCACCTTGAAACAACAGATCTCCGCCGTCGGCGAACAATCGTCCAAGGCGGACATGGATACGCTCCAACGCCGCTTCGAGGAAACCCTCCGCGCCAAGGAATTCTTCGAAAGCCGCTCCAAGGAACTCGAAGCCGAACTCGCCAAGCTCGCCCCCAAGGAGCCCACAGACGAACCCGCTCCACCCGCTCCAACCCGCGGCAAGTAGCCCCAAAACTCAGCGTTCGACCTCACTTTCAACAACCGAGCGAACCAGTCGGAATCCCTAACTGTCGGCTGTGGGCGAAAGCTCAATGCCTCAAATAAATGTTACCATGCGAGCAGCAACCGCCGGCTGGGCGGATAGAGTTGGAGAGTAAGTCGCCGCATGACTCATCTGAAAAATAGTGAAAAGCTTCAAATTTTAGGCATTGATAATCAACGGATTACAGCGACTTACTGGTAAATATTCGGTGCCCCTCTGGGTC